>JBBTQE010000045.1:0-6782 GCA_038065775.1 Patescibacteria group bacterium | reverse complement strand
GCCGTGTGGTGGTCGGTAATAATCACCTTCATCTTATTTTTTTTCGCCAGCGCGACTTCTTTTGTATTGCTAATTCCGCAGTCACACGTGATGATAAGATTTGTGTTTTGTTTGCGCAAGTCCTCAATCGTGTTTATATTTAATCCGTATCCGTCTATTTCGCGGTGGGGGATAAAGACGCTGACGTTTTTTGCGCCGAGTTTTTTCAAACAAGTTACTATTATTGCCGCGGCGCTAACTCCGTCCGCGTCATAATCACCATGCACCACGATCTTTTCCTCTTTTTCTATTGCTCTAAAAATTATACTCACGGCTTTTTCCATGTCTTTAAACAAAAAAGGATCATGAATATCCTGCGAGTAATCCGGGTTTAGAAATTCATCGATTTGTGATTGCGCGCGGATGTTTCTGTTCCACAGAAGTCCCAAGACGGTTGCGGGCAGTTCAGGATGAGCGTTTATAAATTCTTGCGGAGGAGGGGATTGTACTATCCATTTTTTAGGCATATTTGTTTCAGCATTTATCTTTTTTGTTAGCCATGCACCACACTGTAATTTTTTCAAAATCCCAATACGAATCGGCCAGCAAAAGTGTGAACACAATAAAGAGCAAATTTATAGACCAATAGTCTTTTGCTGGAATTGGCCCGGCGTAACTGACAAAAAGCGTAATACCTAGAGCGATCCAATAGGCCAAAGTTTTTCCAGTCAATCGGCGTCTTTCTTTAAGTTCAATCGCGGATCTTATTTTCCACATGTAAGTAAAATACAGCAGAATCGTTGGGCCGACAATATACCATTCATAATCATGCGGGTCGGCTTTGATAAATTCCTGTAATATAAAAAATGCTAAACTTACAAGCACAAAGAGCGCGAAAAATAAAAAAATTATATCAAGCTGATATTTTCTAAGGATTTTCATGTTTTTATTGGAAAGCCGGCGAGATGGTGAATAAAAGCATTGCCAGCACGCCGATTATGGATATCACTATCCAAAGTTTTTTTGCGGTTTTTTGTTTCATGCTATCTTTTTAATACTGCTAAATATGTCTCGGTTGGAATGTCTATCTTTCCATGCGATAACATTCGTTTCTTTCCTTTTTTTTGTTTTTGCAAAAGTTTTTGTTTGCGCGTGTAGTCGCCGCCGCTCATTTTTGCCAAAACGTCTTTGCGCAAAGCGGATAAGCGGTCGGCCGCGATTATCTTTCCGCCGATAGCCGCTTGAATTTTCAAAACAAATTGTTGGCGGGGCAGGGATTCCTTCAACGACTCAACAATTTTCTTGCCGGTATGAAATGCCTGATCGCGCCAGACAATCGTAGCCAGCGCTTCAGCCGGCTCTTCAGCCACTAGAATGTCAAGTTTTACAATATCAGTCGGCTCGTAATCTTTAAATTCATAATTCATTGAGGCGTAACCGGAGGTTGCAGTTTTTAGTTTATCATAGAAATCCGTTATAAGCGAGGCAAGCGGAATTTCGTAATGCAGTAAAGCGCGTTGATCCGCGTCCGTGCTTAAGTATTCGGTAGTTAGGTATTTTCCTTTTCTTTCCGAAACCAAACCCATAACATTGCCTACGAAATCTTTTGGCGTGATTATATCCAGTTTCATCCACGGTTCCAGCACGTGGTCTATGCGGCCCTGATCCGGCATTTCTTGCGGACTATGAATGACAATTTCTTCGCGGTTGCTTTTTGTGATGTGGTAGGCAACGCTTGGCACGGTAATAACTATTTCCAAATCATGTTCGCGGCGCAGTCGTTCTTGAAAAATATCCAAATGCAACATGCCCAAAAATCCGCAACGAAAACCAAAGCCTAGAGCATGTGAATGTTCCGGTTCGTAAATCAAAGCTGAATCGCTTAGTTTTAATTTGTCTATGGCGTCGCGCAGTTCTTGGTAAGCGTCGCCTTCTTTTGGAAAAATGCCGGCAAAAACCATTGGTTTGACTTCGCGGTAGCCGGGCAATGGTTCGCGCGCCATATTTTTTTTATCCTCGTCCAAAGTCGTAATGGTGTCGCCAACGCGGCAATCGCGCACTTCTTTTAGACCGGTAACCACATAACCGATTTCGCCGTTAAGAAGTTTTTCCGCGGGCTTAAATTTAGGCGTGTAATATCCCAATTCCAAAATGTCGGCCGGCGCTTCCGTTGACATCAGGCGAATTTTGTCGCCTTTTTTCAGTTCACCGTCGGTTACGCGCACCGAGGCAACGACGCCTTTGTACTCATTAAACATTGAATCAAAAATTAAAGCCCGAGGCGGTTTATCCGCGTTATTCGTTGGTGGCTGAATTTGCGTTATCACACTTTGAATAATTTCTTTCACGCCTTGACCGGTTTTGCCAGAGGCCAGCAAAATATCTTCCGGCTTGCAGCCGATTAAATTTATTATTTCTTCCCGTGTTTTTTCCACATTGGCTATGGGCATGTCTATTTTATTTATCACGGGGATAATAGTTATGTTTTGTTCCAAAGCCAAATAAAGATTGCCGATCGTCTGCGCTTGCACGCCTTGGGTCGCGTCAACCAAAAGAATAGCGCCTTCAACAGCGGCCAGCGAACGGGAGACCTCGTAGTTAAAATCCACGTGACCCGGTGTATCAATGAGATTGAGTATGTATTCGTTTGTCATCCCGACCGTAGTGGAGGGATCCCTTTTACTTGGTGTAAGGGATTCCTCGACTTCGCTTTGCTTCGCTCGGAATGACATACGTACAGGCGTCAATTTTATTGTAATTCCTCTTTCCCGTTCCAAATCCATTGAATCCAAAAGCTGTTCTTTCATATCTCTTTTAGCGACAGTTCCGGTGTATTCCAAAAAACGATCCGCGAGAGTGGATTTACCATGATCTATATGCGCGATTATGCAGAAGTTACGGATGTTTTGATTCATATCACAGCCTATCATCGCCATCTGTTAGCGTCTTTTCTTCCAAACTTATTCGTTATATGGGCTAAAGTTCATATAATCTCATTCGCTCGAAAATATTTTAGCAAGCTAAATATTTTACTCACTCATTTCAATTATTGCTAATCGACTCCGAAGTAGGCAAATTTTTTGGCTGGAGCCATCTGCGCGTCAAGCTTTCCTTAAGTTGAACAAGCTCCGGCACCTTCAGAAGATAACATATTGAAGTATAAATTACCAGTCCGGCTAGACTTGCCAACAAACCTTGTCCGAGCACGCCCCAAAAGTAATCAAGATTGAATAATTTTGATAATGGGTATTTTAGATATTGAATAATTAAAATCATGGGGATTGCGGCGGCGGTTATTCTGATAAAAGAATAAAAAATCTTTTCTCCGTCAATGGTTTTTGTCACATCCCTTAGTGAGATTGCCAGAATAATTAAATTTATGATTGATCCGATTGAAAAGGCCAGCGCCAATCCGGCGACTCCGAGCGGTTTCATCAAGAGCAGACAGAAAATAATTGTGATTAATTCGGAAATTACGCCGATTATAAACGGAGTTTTTGTATTTGATAAGGCGTAAAAGGCGCGGGCGAAAAGGGGAATAAGCGCTTGCGCGAACAAGCTTAAAGAAAACAGGGCGAGCGTGTCGGCCGTGTTGATAGTCGCCTGCCAATCAAACTGGCCGGTTCCAAATATAATACGCACAATTTGCGCGCGCAATAGCATCATAATAATGGAAAGCGGAATAATCAAAAAAAGAATCTGCCGAATTGTGGCGGACAGATTGTGAATAAATTCTCCCTCGTCATTCTGCGCGGCCGCTGTTGAAAGAGTTGGAAATACTGCCAGCGCGAAAGAAATTCCAATAATTCCAACCGGCACTCCCTGCAGGTTGCTCGCGAAATTGAAAACAGCCACGCTTCCCACCGGTAACATTGACGCCAGAACAGTTATTAAGACTAAATTAATTTGGTTTACTGCCAATCCCAATGTGCGCGGAAGCATTAGTTTCCCGATGACGCGAGTATTTTTATCTTTCAAATTAAAATGCCACTGCCATCTGTAGCCGTTTGCGTAAGCGCTATATGTTTGAAGACCAAGATGCATTGCCGCGCCAAGAACAACACCCCAGGCTATTCCGCTGATTCCGACAAGCGGAACAAGCGCGACCACACCCAAAATAATTCCGAGATTATAAAAAATAGGCGCAAGCGAGTATAGCAAAAAAGTTTTCAGTGATTGCAAAATACCGCCGATCACCATGGATAATCCAAGAAGAAAAGTGGAGCCGAACATTATGCGCGTGAATATGATTACAAGTTGGCGCGGTTCCTCGCCGAATCCCGGAGCGATAAGCGGAGCCAGGTACGGCGTGAAAATCGCTCCAAGCGCGCTTAGCGCCAATAAAAAAATGGCAGTGATATTAAAGACATTGTTCGCGAGTTTCCATGCTGGCGATTTATCTTCGCCAATGTGAAATATTTTTGTGAATGTGGGGATAAACCCGGCGCTCAATGCTCCCACGATAAGCAGGCTGTAAACCATGTCGGGAATTTTGAAAGCCGCGTAATAAGCGTCCATAACAGGCCCTGCGCCAAAATAGTGCGCGAAAATACGGTCGCGCAAAAGACCTACAATGCGGCTTATTAAAGTGGCGCCGGAAATTATCAGCGCGGCGCCGGTTATTGTTTTTGATTGGGTATTGAGGATTTTGAACATCTAGTAAATATTATCTTGTCGTGCTTGTGCTGATGTTAACGGTCAAAACCGCGTAATCAGCGCCAGGTTTGGCCTCTTCGTCGCCTTGCACGTACATTGAACCGCTTGCGCCATCTTTGCTGAAAGAAAATTGTTTCACATCGCCACCTTCGCTCTCCAAATCAATTTTGTATTGTTGTTTTTTCAGTTCGGTTTTGTAGTAATTAATAATAAAAGTAGGTTCCGCGTCTAAATTTTTCCACTCTATTTGCACCGTATCGCGATGGTCGCTTACCGGCGAACGGATAATTTTCCACAAATTTTTTATTGAAGAAATAAATTTATTTTCATTTTCGTTTGGCGCGGGCTGGTTTTTATCCAATGAAAGAAATAGTGGAGAGAGAATTATTTTTGGGAAGAAAGCCGCAATTTCCACGCCTCGGTTTTTGTATTTTCCCGAAATAAAAGTGATTTGCTCAATGTTGTCTTTATCATAGATCGGGATATCGGAAGGAAAGTTTGCAGGGACTTTTTTAAGAGTTTCCGGACCGGACCCCATTGCGACTCGCAAAAAGATAACTGCGCCGATTATTAAGACAACCAAACATCCGCATCCAGCCAGACAGGCGCGTTTTATGGCAGAAAAGGTTGAATATTTTTTGCCTAACTCCCCGATTGGCGGTTCTACAATTTCAACATCGTCAATGTTTTTTCGCATATGCGAAATGAGTGAGTGAAATAATTAATATTAATTATTCCCGAGCGAATGAGAATATATGCGGCGTAGCCCATATAAAAGTTATTGAAGATATTATAGCAGAAAAACATAGGAAATTCAATTTGTTGCTGTCAAAAAGTATTTTTGCTATACTTCCCATATTATAAACCGAATTTATATGGGCTACGCCGCATATATTCTCATTCGCTCATAAATACCCGGCTCGCCGGTTATCTAACTCACTCATTTCGATTATGCGAATTTCATTTCATGGCGCCGCTAGGGAGGTGACCGGCTCGTGCAATATGCTAATGAGCGGGAAAAACAAAATACTTATTGATTGCGGGATGTTTCAAGGCGGTCAATTTAATGAAGCGAAAAATAATGAACCGCTTCCGTTTAATCCGGCAGAAATTTCGTCTGTTATAGTAACCCACGCGCACCTTGACCATGTTGGGCGCCTTCCGCTTTTGACCAAGGGCGGATATTCAGGACATATTTACGCAACGCCGCCTACGGTTGAGTTAACAAAATTGATTTTGGAAGATGCGCTGGAGGTGATGATTTACAACAAGCGCAAATTCGGTTCGCCAATTTTGTATGAGAGTACTGATATCGCGAATGTCGTGTCGCAAATGAAAGCGGTTGACTATCACCAACCCTACAAATTGTATGATTTAATTTTTGAATTCCACGACGCGGGTCATATTTTTGGCTCTGTTTTTGTTGAAATAAACTCGGAAGGAAAAAAAATTGTTTTTTCCGGGGATGTTGGAAATGTGAATGTGCCGATTTTGCGCGACACCGAAATATTGCAGGACAACATAGATGTTTTGGTTTGCGAATCAACATACGGCAATCGTTTGCACGAAACGCCCATGGAACGGCAGGAGCTTTTACAGAGTTTAATTTATCAAGCGATTGGGCGCGGCGGTGTCCTAATGATCCCGTCTTTTTCTTTGGAAAGAACGCAAGAGTTGCTTTACGACCTAAACGATTTGATTGATAGAAAACACAAATTGCCGCGTGTGCCTATTTTTTTGGACAGTCCGCTGGCGATAGAGGCGACGAAGGTTTATAGAAAGTTTACGCAGTATTACGACGAAGAAGCGGAGCGATTGGTAAAAAGAGGCGATGACTTGTTTGAATTCCCGGGCTTGGCGATGACCCAAACGCGCGAGGAATCAAAACATATCAATCAAATTATCGGGCCGAAAATAATTATCGCCGGCGCCGGAATGATGAATGGGGGGCGCATTGTCCATCATGCGATGAGATATCTGTCAGACGAGCGCAATACGCTTTTGATTGTCGGCTATCAGGCGCAAAACACTTTGGGCAGAAAAATTTTAGACGGCGAATCGCCGGTGGAAATTATGGGAGAAAGAATTCCAGTGCGCTGTCATGTGCAGGCAATCGGCGCGTTGTCCGCGCACGCGGATCAAAATAA
>JBBTQE010000044.1:0-10564 GCA_038065775.1 Patescibacteria group bacterium | reverse complement strand
GCGAGTTGGCGCAAGTCTGTATCATTGAAAAAGAATTTACAACAGAAAAAAATGACGACTTGGTTTTGATCAACCCGCAATGGCAGAAAGCTTCAATTTTGCGCGGATGGGACGAAGAAGGCTGTTTTTCCGTACCGGGTATTTACGGGAGAGTAAAAAGATACAAAAAAATTAAAGTGCAGGCGCTTGATGAAAACGGAAATAAAATGGAATTTATCGCGGATAATTTTCTCGCCAGGATTATTCAACACGAAGTTGACCACCTCAACGGTATTTTATTCATTGAAAAAGCCAAGGACTTGCATAAATACGAAAAAGAAATAATGTAGTATGCTAAAATTAAAAACCGTTTTCTTCGGAACGCACGAATTTGCGGTAACAATTTTAAAAGAACTGCTCGCGCGCGATTTTATTTCGGTTGAACTGGTTATAACGCAGCCTGACCGCAAAGTCGGACGAAAACAAACTACCGAAGAATCCCCTATCAAAAAATTAGCTACGGCTCATAATATTCCAATCGGTCAGCCCGAATCGCTGAAAAATTATACTTTGCCTTTTACACCGGATTTAAATATTGTCGCGCAGTATGGGTTGATTATCCCAAAAAAAATAATTAATGCCCCCAAATTTGGTTCAATCAATGTTCACGGATCAATCCTGCCTAAATATCGTGGCGCATCGCCAATCCAATCGGCGCTAATTAATGGTGAAAAGGAAACTGGCGTCACGATTATGCTCATGGATGAAAAAATGGATAATGGGCCGATTTTAACCCAAAAAAGCCTGCCGATTGATGAATATGATAATTATGCCGCTTTGAGCGGAAAAATGGCTGTAATGGGCTCTGAACTACTTACAGACACTGTCCAAAAGTATGTTGCCGGCTATATAAACTCAAAGCCACAGGAAGGCGAACCTACATTTACAAAATTGTTGACCAAAGAGGACGGCAAAATTGATTTTAATAAAACCGCGGATGAAATTTATAACCAATATCGCGGATTAAGTACTTGGCCGGGTGTTTGGACGACTTGGAACGGAAAAAGATTGAAACTTTTAAAAATTGCCAAATCGGAAAAGACTTTGCCGGCCGGGCAAACGGCAGTTGAAAACAAAAAGATGTTCATCGGTTGCGGCAATGGAACAATTGAAATTTTTGAGTTGCAACTGGAAGGAAAAAATCCCACGGATGCAAAAACTTTTTTGAATGGATATAAAAACTTTGTTGGAACGAAATTATGATTGTCAGAAAACAAATCTTCGGCGGGCTGGGCATATACTTTGCCCTGCGTTTATTTTCCTATTTTTTTAGCCCTGGCACGCCACTATACTCCGCCAATCCGGTAAACTGGATTATTTCTGCCGGCATTCTTCTGACAACAGTCTATTTTTTATTAAAAAAAGATCAACGCGGGTGGTTGATTATCGCCGCAGAAATGATTTTGGGCGGAGCGGGAAACTTCCTTGAAGTTTACGGCGTTTCACTGCGAACTTTGCTACTCGTATTTTCAATCACAATCTTTTTTTCTCAATCAGTCAAGAATAAAACTTATAATCTATTTTTGGGAAACAAAATCGCGCTATATATTTTTATAGCGTTTTACGCGATAATTGGAAGCTCCGCAATTCGCGGCTTTTTTGACAGCCATAATTTAAAACTGATTTTTGCCGACACTGTTCCATACCTGTTTTTTCTATATTATTTTCCTCTCAAACAACTTGCCGCATCCGAATCATTTGTAAAAATATCTTCAAACCTATTGTTCTCGGCAATTATTGGCAATTTTATCTTTACTTATTTCACATTGGCCGGATTTTCTTCCGGAATTTTTGTATTGCAAGATTCTTATTACCACTGGTTCCGCGATGTGGCCAGCGGAAAAATCACTGATTACGGCACCGGATTTTTTAGAATTATACTTAACGAACAATTACTGCTTGTTCCATTATTTTTGTTGATGCTTCACAATATCATCGCAAGGAGACAGCAGAATGCGGCTGACACGGCAATCTCCAAAAATAATTGGATTGCTTCACCGAAACTCATAATGACAGGGACGCTACTGGTCATCCTTGCCACCAACCTCACCCGCATTTATTTTGTCGCTTTGGCCATTGGCATCATATTTTTATTTTCCAAAACAAACTGGAAACGCTGGCTGGCCTACTCGGCCGGCGCGTTTATTTTTTTTATTCTTGCTTTTTCGCTCACGCATCTGGCCGCCACAAAAGGAAAAAGTTTTGGCTGGGAATATTTGGGCCTGCGTCTGCAAAGCATAGCCGCGCCGCAAACCGAAGAGAGTTCTTTAAGCAGAATGCTTCTTTTGCCAAAAATTTTAGAAAAAATAAAACTCCATCCCCTGCTGGGCAATGGCTTAGGCGACACAGTTACGGTTTACAGCCCAATTTTTAAACAAAATATCACAACCCCGCACTTTGACTGGGGATATTTGGAGATATTCGCGGAAATGGGAATTGTCGGATTAGTTGTATGGATATTGTTTGTTGGATATTTGATACTAAAGACAAAACAAAAAAGAGGCCTGCTCGCTTCTTTCTTGGCTCTACTAATTATAAACATGACTTCTCCCGCCCTATTTCATGTGATGGGGATTGCATGGGTTGTTTATTTATTGAGTCATTACGACTCCTAATTTTTCTTCCCTGCTCATTTTCTTTATTCTGGCTTCCGCTTTTGAAGCCAAAGAACGATTGCGGAACTTTTTTGCGTAAACAAGTTTTACTGGCCTGCGCGCCCGCGTATATTTTGCGCCAAGTTTGGAAGTATTATGCTCTTTTATTCTGCGAACTAAATCAACGGCAATGCCGGTGTAGAAAGTTTTGTCAGAACATTCTAGAATGTATAGGTGATACATATCACGTTTTAGGGTCGCTTTTCTTCCACTCAATAATCTTTCCGGCGCGACGTTCCATTTTATCAGCCGGACGGATAAATTTACAATTTTTCTTTGGATAAATTTGCTTGTGCGGAGCAAAATCAACAGCCTCGGCCACATGATGCAAATCTTTTTCATCAATTACCCATTTAGATCCTAAACTTTTAAGATTAAGCGGCTTGGACGAATAACTTACCATTAACTTTTTGCCGTCGCTATCCCGAAAATATTCATGAAAATAAGACAGAGCCAGCTCGCGAATGGTTTTGTACACCGGATCGCGGAATCGCAAAGCCGCATGATTGGTTTTGCTTATCGCGCCCCAATACCCGTTTCGCCTATACAGCGCCACGACATGATCATCGTCTCCCTTGACTTTTAAATCCAACAAAAGCGGCTCCTCGCCACTTACCCACAGGGCGGTGGCCGCAAACAGCGCTCCTTCCAAACAATGCATTTTCCTCACCCGCAACGCCCGCCGCGGCGACATATACGTCTCTCCACTTTTCTCCCAATTCATTGGCATCTTATCCAAAAAATCTTGAATTTTTATGGGCGTGGAAAGTTTTTTAAGTATTTTTTTTTCTGATTTGGAGAGACCCAACATATTTTTTTATATAACTAATCGGACTTCGTGTGTTTGCGCGCTATTGCATCTTTGTTAAATCTTGATTAATTACAATTGGTTTCATGCCCAAAATTTCTTCTTTATAACTTATTTCCGGCATACCATTTAGTAGATAAATTTTTTTGTTTAAATGAAATGCCAAACCCATTTCTAAAAGCGTATTCGCGCCAACATAATTGGGCACATCATTTTTATCATAATTTAAAATCAACACAGCATCGCTCCATTCAACTTTTTGAAAATGTTTTCTCATGGCCTCTTCTTTTCTATCCCACACCCAACTATTATCATTTGTTTCCGCCTTTCTTACGATATAAAACTCTTTCACAGAAATCATATTTCCGTTTTCATCTTCAATTTCAGCCGGAGGCAATTTAACTTGATGCCCCAATTCTTCCAGCTTTTTTTTAACATCAAGCATCTCATCATAAAATGTATTGCTTCCGCAAATGGTGACGTTCATATTTTATGTTTTTTAATAATAATCTCTTTTGCTTCTTCATATTTTTTTACTTGTTTTGTTTTCCACGGCAATTTATAAAAAAAACTCGGCAACCAACTGCTTATCCCCTTTCTATCGCCGACTAATTTTTTATATAACACTTTTGGAATAAAAACACCGATTTTGCCGCGCTCTAACAGAGACAGCCACATATCCCAATCTTGAAAACGTTTGATGGATTCGTCAAACCCCAAAAAATCAACCCGGCGAATAAGCGATGTGACATCAATGTAATTTACTTGCTTTAGTTTTTCCGCGTCAAAGGGCTGACTTTTTATGGTTTTCCAACCAAACTTAAACCGGCTATAGGCATAAGACGCTTCAGGGTGTTTTTGCAGGGCGTTTAGCATCTTTTCCAGCATATCTGGCCGGGCAATGGTATCCGCGTCCCAAAAAATGACGTATTCGCCTTTTGATTCCGCGAATCCCCGGTTGCGGGCGACCGCGGCGCCTTGATTTTCTTGATTTATAATTTTTACATCAACTTTGAATAACTCCGGATCAAGATCATAACTTGCCCCTATTTCATTTTCACCTGCATAAAAAGATCTCTGCTCGGTGGCGGGAAATTGTATCGTCTCTACTATTTGAGGAATCATCTTTTCAAAACCATCGGTGCTTCCATCATTTACGATAATAAATTCCAAGAACGTAAAATCTTGTTGAAAATAAGTTTGGTTCACAATGGACTCCAAACATTTTTGTAAAGTATGGAGATGATTATAAACGGGAATGATGACACTGGTTAGCGGATTCATAATAGTCGCGCAAGTTGCTTCTGCCAATTAAATTCTCTGGCAGCGCGTTCCGCGCCTGCCTGCCCCATTTTTTTGGCATATTCGGTTTCACGCAACAAATCCGTAATCGCGGCGACAATGCTTTGATCCTGATAAACATCAACAATCAATCCGGTCTGCAAATTTTGGACAGCTTCCTCCACGCCGCCGGCCCGTCCGGCCACAACCGGCAAACCGCTCGCGGCCGCTTCAACAAAAACAGTCCCCCACCCCTCCTCCGCTGTTTCATCCGGATGGGTGAGTAAAACAAACAAATCCGCGACCTGATAATATTTTGGCAATTCGTCGTATGGCACTTCCCCCAAAAACCTTGTAACATTTTGCAGATAATTTTTTTGGATCAGCTCAATCACGGTTCTTTTCTTTGGCCCGTCACCGATGACAACCCAAGCGATGTTTGGCACTTTTTCAAGAATCTTGGGCATAAGACGTATTAAATGCGGGTATCCTTTCCCTTCAGCCATGCGCGAGACCGTAATTACCACTTTTTTCCCTTCAAGGGCAAGCTGTGATTTTAATTTTTTCAATTCCGCTTCCGGATACTTTTGAAAAAAGATAACATCCGGAGATGGATAAACGATAAAAATTTTCTGCGACATTTTTTCAAACAATGAAACAAATTTTTGTTTCATAAAGGCGCTATTGACGCAGATTCTTTCGGCTCCTTCACATACTTTTTTAAGCAACGGCTTTTTCCTCAATCCCAAAGCTAAATCAGTGCCGTGGAAAAAAATGCAGTATGGAATTTTTCGAATTTTTGAAATTAAATAAGCGACATAACCGACTGGCAGAGCATGATGAACATACAGCTGCTCGATTTTTTCTTTTTTTACAATTTTTCTAATTTGGAAAAACAATCTCAACCACTTGGGCCAGAAAAAAAGAAAATATGGCTTTTGCCTAATTGTTTTCCACGGATTTTTTGCGTCAAATTCTTCAGCCCCGCCAACAACCGGCGCATATACAATTGTGCTATCGGCAGGCAAATTCTTCGCCAAATTATAAACATAAGACGCTACTCCGCCAATTTGCGGAGGGTATTCCAGCGTGACGATTAAAGTTCTTTTTTTCATACTGCGTTATTTTTTTTAGATATTTTCAACCAAATTGTTCTAATATTTTTTAAACTAATACTCCCGTTAATAAAAAGCAGGACAAAATAAATAAACGCTCCAATCGGAATCGTCAAAAGAAAATTCATTTTAAAAGATAAATAATATACGGCTAAACCCATAATTATTGCCGGCAACAATGTCTTAAGCGCCAATTTTAATAATTCATTTAAATCAATGGCGACCTGTTTTCGCGCGTAAAACAGCCCGGCAAAACAAAGTAAAATATTGCTCATCAGGGCTGAAAAAGCCGCGGCGTTAATTCTATATTTTGACATGAATAAAATGTTCAAAACTAAATTCAACGCCAAAGCGGACGCAATTATTGAGGTTTGAATTTTTTGCTTATTAGTCGCATTAAGCAAAGCCGCGGTTATAAATGAATGATAGCCAAAAACCAGGCTAATTAATAAAATTTTAAACGTTGGAATAGCCGCGGCAAAATTTTGTCCATAAATTTTTGTAATTATCGGTCCGGCTATGGCAAACAAGCCGGCTGAAATCGGAAAAACAATGAAAAAAAGATAACGCCATGATTTAACAAAAAGCTGACCTATTTTTTCACGGTTTGTTACAAACAAATTGCTAAATGCCGGAAAAACACTCGCCGATAACGATACTGGAATAAATTGAAGCGCGAAAGTAATTTTATACGGAACGCTCCACCAGCCCAGCTCTTTATCAGTCAAAATTTTTGACATTAAAAATGAATCGCTATAAGAATAAAGACGGCCAAGAATGCCGGCCAAAGCAAAAGGCGCGGCAATGGCAAAAAACAATTTAAAAATTTGCGGATCCCAACTAAACGATAACTTAAAGCCATAATATTTTTTAATTACAACTGAACCATATATTATATTTAGAAAACTCGGTATTGTGTAAGCAAGGATAAGCCAGATAAGAGGCCACCCGTTAAAAAGCGCTACGGTGCCGATGATTAAAGTGATTAATTGCGAACCGAAAATTGAGATTGACTCAAAAATTAAATTTCTTTTTGCCCGAAATGTGCTGTTGAACGCCGTCGCAAGATTATCAAAATACATTGTTATGCCGGAAACATACACTAAAATCTTAAAAGATTCGGAATAATGCAAGGCGTTGACTGTTAACACTACAAATAAATAAGCCGCCAAACCAAAAAATATTTTTGTGGTAAATACTGTGTGAAAATAACGTTCCGCCCTATCCGGATAACGAGCGGCTTCGCGTGTCAAGACAAGTCCCATTCCAAAATCAGCCACAACAATAAACACTGTTGTAAAAACAATGGCGAGAAAATACATGCCTGTATTGGCGTCTCCAATCAGCCGAGCGATTAAAATGAAATAAAAAAAAGAAACAACTTTTTGTAAAATTGAGGCTCCTGTAAGCAAAGCTGTATTTTGCGAAACAGTTAATTCCATATCGGGTATATTTTACTTCAAAAACAACGCAAAAACAAGCAAGGCGGCAATTTAAAACACCGGCTGTAAACCGGTGTTTGTAAATTATCGCTTTGACCATTGCGGGGCGCGTCTGGCCTTTTTAAGACCAGGTTTCTTTCTTTCTTTAACGCGTGCGTCGCGGGTTAGCAAACCAAGTGTTTTAAGCGTTTTTTTAAGTTCCTCATTCCAGAGCACTAATGCTCTGGATATGCCATGCTGTATGGCAACCGCCTGGCCCTTTTGTCCACCGCCATTAACCTTGGCGGAAATATCAAAAGTTTTTTCTTTATTTACAGCTTTGAGAGGAGCCATTACAATATCCTGCCATTCAAAATAAGGAAAATAATCCGTATGCGCCTTCCCGTTTACAAGAAATTCGCCTTTCCCAGGCTTTAGGCGCACTCTTGCAGAAGCTGTTTTCCTTCGGCCCACAGAACGGGTTGACTCTTCTTTTTTTTCTGGATTTTTCTTCATAATATCTGAATTGAATTATAAAAACTTAAGACTTGAATGAAATTCGTTTAAGCCTGTTTGTTCGCATTTTATTTTTTGGCAACATCCTCGTTACGGCGTGGATTAAAATTTCTTTTGGATTTAATATAAACAAAACCTTGGCTGATTTGGTTTTTAACCCACCCGGATGCATGGAATGATGCCTGTACTGCTTATTTTCCAACTTTTTTCCAGTGAACCTGATTTTATTAACATTTCGAATAATAACTTTTGCTCCGCTGTCAATATGGGGCAAGTAAACAACACTATCTTTGCCCATCAATGCCATAGCTATCTTTGTAGCAAGTCTGCCCACGACCTGTTCAGAGGCGTCAATTTCAATTTTTTTTCTTTTGATTGGGATTTGCATAAATATAAATAATTATACTAACTCAACTATAACTTCTTCAGCTCCGTCACCTTTTCTGTTTTTTAGCGTGACAATTCTCGTATATCCACCCTTTCTCTCCTTATATCTCGGCGCAAGAGCTTCAATCAATTTTTTTGTCGCATTTGGAGTGTAAATTATCTTGAGTATCCCTCGTCTTGCGGCCAGTGTTTGCTGTTTCGCTTTTGTGATCAATCTCTCAACCAACGAACGCGTTGCTTTCCCTTTTGCTTTGGTCGTTTTTATTTTTTCGTATAAAATTAAACTCTCGGCCAAATTCGCCAAAAGAGAAGCGCGGCTTGCTGTTTTTCTGTCCAATGTAATTTTATTTTTTTGGTGCCTCATAACATTAATGCTACATTAAATTACTTCTTTTTAGAGGTCTTTTTGGTCTTCTTGGCTTTTTTCTCTTTTTTTATTTCAGCATCTTCTTCAATTTTTGCTTCATCTAAAACAGCCTGCTCGCTAATTACCAATTCAGCGGCTGAAATTTCATTAGCGCTATTCATAATAATGGAAAAATGATCCATTATTATCTGGGTTGCCTGTCTAACGGCGTCTCCCGGCGACATTGTGCCGTTTGTCTCTATATTTAACGTTAGCTTTTCATAGTTTGTTATATCGCCCACGCGAGTATATTCCACGCTATAACCAATATCCTTAACCGGAGTATAAATTGAATCAATAACAACCGTACCTAGATCATACCCTTTTTTATCTTTTTCTTCAGCAGGTTTAAAACCTCTTCCGCGTCCAACAATCACATCCATCTCAAAATTTTTGTTGGAAGTCAACGTGGCTATAACCAAATTTTTATTCGCGACCTCAACATTCGCGTTTTTTTCAAAATCAGCGGCTGTTACTACTCCGGGACCTTTCTTGCTTAAATGCAGTGTTGCCGGTTCATCTATAAATACTTTGACCGCAAGTTGCTTCAAATTTAAAATAATATCTACAACATCTTCCTTTAGGCCTTCCATTGAACTGAATTCATGCTGGGTGCCTTTAATTTTTAAAGCTTCAACAGCGGCGCCAGGAAGAGAGGATAATAAAACTCGTCTCAAAGTATTCCCCAATGTGGTGCCATATCCATAATAACACGGAGCGACTACAAGACTGCCCTTATTTGGACTATCACCCGGAATAAATTCAACTTTCGAAGGCAGTAATAAATTTTCCATACGATTTAAACTAATGTTAAATGGGGGTGTCCCCTCCTAAATTAACGGGTGTAAAACTCAATTATGGATTTAGCGTTAAACCCTGGCTCATCATTCATCGGAGTATTCAAAACTTTCGCGGAAATTTTACTAGTATCAACGCTAAGCCATGCGGGAACATTTTCTTTTGCCAATTTCTCGGCAATCTTATCAAATAACAATTTGCCTTTGCTTTTCTCATTTACAGAAATTTCCTGACCGACTTTTACTCTGTAAGATGGAATATTCACCTTCTGACCCCCGACTAAAATATGGCCATGGCCCACCATCTGTCTGGCGGCTCGGCGCGATTTTGCTAAACCGCTTTTGTAGACAATATTGTCCAACCTTGATTCTAAATAACTCATCAAAATTTTGTTGGTGTCGCCGGTTTTATTAGACGCTTCAGCAACATAATTAGAGAATTGCTTTTCTAAAAGACCGTAAATCAATTTCGCTTTCTGCTTTTCAAACAATTGCTTGCCATAAACTGATTTTTTAGGACGTCTTTGATCTGGCCCATGCACGCCTGGCGGATAATTTCGTTTGCTGATCGGGCATTTTGGAGAATCACAAAGTTTTTCTCCATACTTTCTGCATAATTTGTGTTTTGGAACTAAATTTCTTGCCATATTCGAAATGAGTGAGAGAAATAATTAAATGTCTTTAATTATTTCCGAACGAATGAAAATATATGCGTAGCCAATATATTCGAAATGAGTGAATGAGATAATTAATTACACCCTCCTACGTCCTGGCGCTCTGCAGCCGTTGTGCGGAATCGGAGTAACGTCACTTACGGACAAAACATTTAAACCATTTGTGTGCAATGCCCTAATCGCGCCTTCTCTGCCCCCACCGATCCCTTTTACAAATACGTGGATATCTTTAAGCCCGTATTTAGCAATTTTATCAACCACATCCTTAACTACCATGCTGGCGGCATACGGAGTAGCTTTTTTTGGCCCTTTAAAACCAACCTTGCCGGAAGAAGACCAGCTTAAAACATCGCCATTTGGATCAGTGACGGTTACTATGGTGTTATTATACGAGGCCAAGATGCACGCCTTCCCGTGGCTCACCTGTCTCACGGCCTTTGCGCTTTTCTTTTTAGGCTTAACAGCA
>JBBTQE010000043.1:0-25202 GCA_038065775.1 Patescibacteria group bacterium | reverse complement strand
CAATACTCCAAATAAAACTTGCCTTTTTATAAAATAATACGCGTCTCCAAATTTGGAATATCCTACGGGAGCGCTTGCCGAAGAAAGCATTACCAGGCCAAACACAAAAAGAATAAAACAGAGCAACAAAAAAATTCTATCTGCAGGTCTGCCATCTTTCATAGTTAGACATTCAATCTTATTAACAACGAAGTGCCCACAACGAGCAGCACTTGAATTAAAAGGCACCAAATTCCTAAAATTCTTGCCAAAAATTTATCCGATGAATAAAAATGAATTGATAGCAAATAGTTCGCCAAAGTGATTCCCAGTCCAATTATCGGTAAAAAAAATATCTTATACCACTCCCCAACCAAATCAACCCCAAATATAATATTATAATGCAAAAAAATCTGGCCGGAATCAGGCCGTATATTAGCAATCAGATTCCACCAAATATAGGTTTGGGCCAAAAAAATGCCAACTAAAGGCCCCGAAATCCACATGTCACGAAAAAATAGTTTTGGAGTATAAAACATAGGCAAAAATGAAATGAGATTAAACATTGACAATGTTCCCGACTTATAGTATAGTATTTTTGCTAAGATTTATCAACATTTAAATACTTGCGGGTATGTCACATAAAAAAGCTGGCGGCTCCACTCGTTTGGGCAGAGATTCAAACGCCCAACGATTGGGAGTGAAAATTCAAGATGGTCAGGCCATAAAAACCGGCATGATTATTGTGCGACAAAGAGGTACTAAGTTTCATCCTGGCAAAAACGTAAAAAGAGCCACCGACGATACTTTATTTGCGATAGCCAGCGGCAAGGCCAAATTTACACAACGCAAAAGACGAAGATTTGACGGAAGTTTGAAGATGGCGAGGTTTGTTTCAGTAGTTGCCTAAAATTCCTTGTTAAAGAAGCCTCTAAACGGGGCTTCTTTAATTTTTAGATTTTCAGATCTTTTTTTAACTCATCTATGCCGTCCTTTAACGACACGGTCGGTTCCCAGCCGAGTATTTGTTTAGCTTTAGTATTATCAGCTTCTACCGCCGCCATTTCGCCTGGTCTGACTGGCATTCTAACCGTTTCTCCTCCTATCAATTTTGCGACTTCATTAACACTGGTTTGTTTCCCTGATCCGATGTTTATCACAGACCCGTCATCAACTTTAGATTTCCAAGCCAAAATGTTTGCTTGCGTAACATCGCTTACATGTATGTAGTCGCGGGTGGCTTGACCATCGCCCACGATTGTCAACGGTTTATTTTTTACGCGTTGATTTAAAAATATAGGAATTACCATTGGGTATGCTCCAGTAGCCAATTTGCGAGGACCAAAAACATTAAAATATCTAAGACAGATTGTTTTCAATCCATATAAATTAAAAAATAATTGGCAATACTTCTCGCCGATGAGTTTGTGAAGCCCATAAGGACTAACCGGATTGACAGACGAACCCTCTTTAAACGGCGGCTCTCCAAAACCGTAAACCGCGCATGAAGAAGAAAAAATTACTTTAGCCACATGGTTTTCTTTCGCGGCCCAAAGCACGTTAAGCGTGCCATTTACATTTATATCATTCGTTGTTAAAGGATCTTCGACGGATACGGGCAGACGCGGATCAGCCGCCAAATGAAAAACCGCTTCCACGCCTTTGAATAATTTACTTAAACTCTTATAATCGCGGATGTCTTTTTTGCAAAATTTTGCTTTTTTATTAATAAATTCTTTTTTTCCCAACATTAAATTATCTATCACAACAACCTCGTGATCGAGCTTGATTAACTCGTCGGTTAAATGCGAGCCGATAAACCCTGCCCCGCCGGTAACAATTATTTTAGACATATTGATTTAACGAAATCATGCCGCGAAGCGTCCTTTGAGGCGCGGCCTATTTTCCTTTTAAAAACGGCGAACCGACCGCTATGATATTATAACCTTTATTTTGCAATTCGTCATATTTATGTTGCAACATGCGTCTGCCGTCCATAATTAAAGGGTTTTTGCTTAATTGCATAACCAAATCCCCCGCCTCTCTGAATTGCGGCCAATCGGTGACAATAATTACCACATCCGCGTCTTTTATCGCTTCTGCTTCGTTGGCAGAATACTTTATAATATCTGAAGGTGGGAAAAATCGTTTAAAATTTTTCATGGCCGCCGGATCATACACGGTAATCTCTTTAATATTTTTTGATAAAATTAAGCCTGTAATTTTTACAGCCGCGGAATCACGGATATCGTTTGTGTCTCTTTTAAAAGCCAGCCCCAGAATTGCCACTTTTTTTTGCCGCCAATCAAAGCCAGCTTCTTTTTCCGCCCGATCTACAAAATGCTCCAGCTGTCTTTTGTTGGCCAAATAAGTTTCATTTATTAAGGCAACATTTTTATTTTTTAATCGCAATTGATGCATTAATGAACGACTATCTTTTATTAAACAACTGCCGCCGACGCACAAGCTGTCAAAAAAACCCCAGCTGCCTATGCGGCTATCGCTGGATAAAATGCCGCGTAAATTTTCAAACTTTAATTCTTCAAACGCCTCGCAAGTCCGGCCCATCACATCAAAGCAGTTTGCCAATTTATTAAATAAATAATAATTCGCCAATAATTTCCCGGCAGCCGCTTCTTGCGGGTTGACTTCAATATAATGAACAGTCGGCGAATCAAAAAAATGCCGATATATTTTCCGCATCACCTCAAAATCTTTTTGACCCCAAGCGCCTATTACTATTCTATCTGGTTTTATTGAATCGTGAATGGCCTTGCCCATCACCAAAAATTCGGGATTGGAAACCACGCCAAAATTCTTTACTCCGGCCTTTTCCAACAGAAGCTTTGTTTTGTAGGCTGTATCAATAGGCACCGTGCTCTTATTCACCATCAAAACATATTTATCTTGCTTTTGAGCATTCCTATTAATCAACCCACGCGAAACTTTGTCCAGCGCGTCATAAAAATATTTTAGGTCGCTTTCCCCCGTCTCGCCAATTTCCGGAGTCGGCACACAGATAAAAATCGCGTCGCAATCAGACAAGAATCTTTCAACCTCGCTGAAATCAAAAGTAAACTTAACTCGCTCATTGTTCCGCGCCAACAAATCGCCCAGGCCTGGTTCTGAAAGGCACGATTCAATAACATCCCTGTCGCCGGACGATAATAATTCAACTCTTTCTTTGTCTATATCGTATATCAATGTCTTATGTCCGCTATTTGCCGCAACTGCCGCGCTACAACTGCCCACAAACCCGGCACCGAGGTATAACAGATTCATATGATGGTCTTATATAAATTTTCCGTTTCTACCAACATTTTATTCAAAGAAAATTTACTGCTTGCGATTCTTTGCGCGTTTTCCCCCATTTGCTTGCGCAAATTTTTATCGGTAATGAGTATTACTAGCGCCTCTCTAAGCCTTTCCGCATCGCCGCGTTTTACCAAAAAACCACAGCTTGAATCCACGGCCTCGCTTATCCCCCCAACATCAGAAGCTACCACCGGCAATCCGGCGCTCATAGCTTCTAAAACTGAATAAGGGAGCCCTTCCCAATTGGTGGAAAGGACAAAAATATCCGAATTTTTTAACATGTCAATTGCTTTATCGCGTGGAACATTGTCAACTATTTTAACAAGCAGATTTTTATTTTGACCGGCCAAATTATTAAGCAGTCCGGCTTTAGGCCCGCTTCCGATTATTGTTATTTCTATTTGCTTAATTAAATCTTGAGGCAAACTGCCGACCGCTTTAATTAACAATTCCGGATCTTTTTGTTTTGATAATCTCCCCACAAAAATAATTTTAACCGTCCTGTCATCCGCGCTCCCGCGCACTTCACTTTTTTCTACCCCGTTATATATAACTGTGAATTTTTGCCTACCAGCAATCTTGTATTTGATACCTACACTTCTGGTATAATTTGAAACACAAATAATTTTTTTACAAAACCTGGCCGCGTATTTTTCCGCCGCCATTGCAGGCAATTTTCTCCAAAATGGCGTGCCCTTTTCAAAAGACCATCCGTGGGCAGTATAAACCGTTGAAATTTTATTCCGGACCGCCACTCTGCCAATAAAGCCGGCGGCGGTGCTATGACATACTACGATATCCGGTTTAAATTCTTTAATTAAATTTTTGATTGTTTTGATGGCGCGAACAAATCTGATTGGGTTAAAATTATTTGAAAAATAAATATTGGGATAAAATTTTGCTCCCATAATTTTTACTTCATTTTCAAGCCAGCCACCGGGCAAACTCATAACCGCCACTTCGTGATTATTGTTAACAAAAAAATTAGCTAGCTGGACTACATGCGTTTGCGCTCCGCCAATTTCAGATTTTGTTATTAAATATAATATTTTCACAATAAAGACAAAAAGTAGGATAAAATTACTCTTAGATACGCTTTAACTAACGCTAAAGAATAGTTTGGATAACTATTCTTAAATTTTACAATTATAGCCAGATGATCCTTAGCCGCGCGAACACGCTTTGACCAAGTAGCTCCCATACCGTGTTTCCGATATTTAACCAGATAATCATCCAGGTTGGCAAGCTTTCCGGACAAACCCATTTTTAAAAATAAATCATAATCTTCTCCAACCGTATAATCGCTATATCCGCCGCTTCTTAAAGCAGTATCTTTCTTGAACATCACGGACGAATTTATAAACGGATTTCTTAATAATATTTTTTTTCTTATCAAGACATCAGTTTGAGGATTCTTGTATCGCTTCAACCCTTGTCCTTTTTCATCGATAACTACTACAGCCCCGCCGACTGCAACGCAATCTGAATTCTTTTCAAAAAAACTTAATTGTTTATTCAGCTTGTCTTTATCAACCCAGGCATCATCACTATCTAAAACTGCAATGTATTCTCCTTGGGATAATTGCAAAGCTAAGTTGCGCGCTTTGATTATGCCTAGGTTTGTCTCTTGCCGATAATATTTTATTCTCCCCTCATTTTCAGAATATTTTTTTACTATTTCAAAAGTATTATCAGAAGATGCGTCGTCAACAATTATTAGTTCCCAATCGTAAAAAGTTTGAGCCAATACGCTGTTGATGGCTTCGGCTAAATAATTCGCTCGATTATATGTTATCAGATTAACGCTTACTTTTGCCATACTAAATTTTTATCCATTCATTAGGCAAGAGGTCGTGCGTATCAATATTAGCAATAATTAACCAGCGGCTGGGCGCGACAACAATCTTCTGCTCATTCTGGTTAAGCCAGGCGCCCCACCAACTAAAAGTACTGTTTGCAATTATCTGATGCTTGCACAAACTCATAAGTGCTATTTCCTCTGCGCTGCAAAGACCTGAACGGGAAACAAAAATCATTTGTTCCTCAAACATTAAGTTTTCTTGCGCCCATTTAATGTCGTCTGAAAAAATAAACAGCTGCGCATCGGAATCTCGTTTTTTAATTTGCGACAGCCCTGCTTGATAATAATTTATGTCGCATAAACCATTCCAATGCTTGCATGTAGTGACAAAATCGCCGCGCCGGATATGAAGAGCCACCGGATTGCGAGCCTTTTCGACCTGACCTCTTATCTCCATTCCATCCGATGACCAACTTTTTATTGTAAAATCTTTTAACAAAATAGATCTAATTGAATCAAAATATTCGTGCGCTTGAAAATAACCATTCAGAAAAACATTATTCTTTTTCTTTAAAATTTTTGGATCAAAGCGGTAAAAAAAATTTCTATCAAGCCTGCCTCTTACCCTATCCATAAACTCTTTTACTTGGAATAAATACCCACTTTGCAAGTCCTCAGTTTCTGCCCGCGTAGCCTTTGGCAGAACTACATTAAATTTATCTATTTCAAGAACTCGTCGAGTCTCATTTATTTGTATGTCATCAAACCAAGAAAGATCAAATTTAAGATCGTCGTCCCCATCCACAGACAAGCGCCTGCCCAAGGCGTACTGAAACATTTGATTCCCAAGACCGGCTTTTAATCGCGTTATAATCATAACAAATTATTTTCTGTCAAAAATTTTGCGTGAATGGGAATGGTTTTTTTTGGTAATTTATTAAAAAAATTTAAACGATGCGCCTGATCACAGCCCGACGAATTAAAGTCATTCGGTCTAGCTAGAAAAACCATACTCACCGTATGTCTTCTTTCGCCTTTCTGCATTTCCCGCAAAAACTCCATAAAACCCAGCAATTTTACTAGCTCTACCTCTAGACCGGTTTCCTCGCGTGCGATTCTTTGCACCGCTTTTATGATAGTCTCGCGCCACTTCACCCTGCCACCCGGCATGTGCCACTGGTTTTTGAAAGGTTCGATTTCGCGAAAAGTCAAAAGAACCCCACGCCGATTTTTGATAACCAAGTCGACACACACTCTCGGCACCCGTGTGTAAATAAAATTATAATCCTTCTCAGTTAGCCACTTATTTTTCATAAGCTGAAATGAATTTATTGTTTTTTGATTCTTCAACTTTTTTAGCCACCCACTCGTACATTTTAGCCATACCGTCACACAATTTCATGGTGGGTTCCCAACCGAGCTTTTCCCGAATAAGCTTATTGTCTGAATTTCTTCCTCTAACACCCAACGGCCCGTCAATATGTTTAAGTTCTAATTTTTTACCAGCAATCTCCGCGACCATTTTAGCTAATGCGTTTATCGACACCATTTCTTCGGAACCGATATTTAAAGGGCCTTGAAAACCAGAATCCATAAATCTTCTTACCCCATCCAGACAATCATCAATATACAGAAAGGACCGCGTTTGCTCTCCATCGCCCCAGATCTCAATTGTTCCACCATCTTCAACCTCGGCCACTTTGCGACAAACAGCCGCCGGCGCTTTATCTCTGCCGCCTGTCCAAGCGCTTTCCGGACCGAACACATTGTGAAATCTTGCGATACGAACGTCAACGCCGTAGTTGCGACTAAAAGCGGCATACAATCTCTCGCTAAACAATTTCTCCCATCCATAATCGCTATCCGGCAAGGCGGGATAGGCTGAGTCTTCCGAACATTTTGGATTATTCGGATCAACCTGATTAAATTTCGGATAAATGCACGCCGACGAAGAATAAAAAATCTTTTTTACTTTTGCCTTTGCGCCAAAATGCGCGATGTTTAAATTTATAAGCGCGGAATTGTGCATAACATCGGCATCATGTTCGCCCGTAAATATATAACCGGCTCCGCCCATGTCGGCAGCCAACTGATAAACCTCATCAAATGGCGTATCAAAAATTTTAGCTGTGATTTGCTGATCTCTAAGATCGCCAACAATAAAATCATCCGCTTCAGTTTGTGAATATTCCGGCCTTCTTATATCTACTCCTCTCACCCAAAAACCTTCTTTTTTTAATTTTTTAACCAAATGGCTACCTATAAAACCTCCAACGCCACAAACAAGAGCTTTTTTTTGATTCATAAATGAAAAATTATCGAATTATTTTAACCAATTTGTCATAAATTTCTCTTTATTCTCAAGAGGAAATATGTACCAGTCAATAATATCTTGAATTGCTTTTTTTTCATCGATGGATGTATTTAGCTTGTAACATTCAACTTTAATATTTGGCATGAAGTTGCGATATACGGGATGACTGAATTTAAATTTGCTGAAGCCAAAAATTTTTAAAATCCTTTTAAATTTGCCTTTATACCAAAAATCTAAATGATTTGCCCACTCTGCCTCTTGCGTTCCAAAAAGATGCCTGCCAAGTCTCATTTTGAAAAAAAACGGTACAAACGGCAAAAGAACACTGCACCAAAAATAATCTGGCGTCTCAATCACAAGCTTGGCTCCAGGCTTAAGCCATCGCCTCCATTTAGCAAGCATCCTCAAAGCCTCCACGCGGTTAAAATGCTCAAAAACATGGTGGTTTCTAACTTCATCTATAGACTCACTTGGATATTCCAAACTCCTGATGTCTGCATATACATCGGCTCTAACGTTCATTATTGTTTGTTCATCTGGTGAAAAATCAACATTTACATAACCATCCAAGTAAGTTCCACCGCATCCCAAATGTAATTTCATAATAATTTTTTATCTGGCATAAATATCTCCCCACGTATCAGGATTATCTTTAATTCTGTCGTGGAGCTCTGCTAATAATGAATTTTTATTAACCCATCTACCTAGGATCAGTTTGGGTTTCTCGCCTAAAGTGAAATTAAACTCACTAAACCCAATTCCCTCGAGCCTCTCAACACATCTAACTGCCTGATCAAAGAACTCGCTCGTAAACTCGAGGTTTAAACAACCCACTTTTTTTGTTAAGCCGTTTAGAGCTTCCAACTCAAAGCCTTCGACATCAATCTTGCAGAAATCGGGTAAACCAAACTCTTCGATTAGTTTGTCTATCGTTGTCATTTGGACAATAATCTTTTTATCAAAGTTAAAATTTTTAAAACGACCGGTCTGCCACTTATCAGAAAAGGTAGACAATCCGCTTTGGTTTTCGCACACACTCATTTGCATTTCTCCAGCTTCTCTTCCCACACCTTTACGCACCACGACCACATCCCGACCCGCGAATTTTTTTTCCAATTTATCAGCACAGTCGGGTTGTGGTTCTACGGCGACAACTTTTACCCCTAACCTATTAAAAAACTTAGTACGGTTGCCGATATTGGCGCCGATATCAAAAAAAAGTTTGTTTTCTCCAACAAAATTTTTATAAAAATTAATGCTGATAATAAAATAAAAAGGTTTTGTAATTAAGGAGTATATTCTATGCAACATAATCAATAAGATTTAAAAATTTATCCGCGCATATTTTATTTGTAAAATTTCTAAGAGAATAATCACGAGGTTTAAAAGTAAACAATCGGCAGTAGAAATCATCCCATTTAAGGCGAAAATCATTGTCGTCCACGAAAAATAGGCCACAATCATTTGTTAAATATGGTGCGCTTATCTTATCATCAAACCACTTACTCCCGCAATACTCCCAATATCTTCTATTCCACACCAATGTTGGGACATCACGCATCCACGCTTCACATAATGCCAGTCCCTGACTTTCTGATTCTGATAAATAAATCATGCCTTTGGCGCGGGCTAGTTTGGCAAGATAGTCCTTTTTTTGATAATGCCCGTACCAAAGAACATTGTATGGAATATTTTTTGATTTTAAAAAATTAACTATATAATCAAGTTGTGTTTTGGACCACTTTTATAATAAACTAAAAACATATCCCGCTTCTGCGACAAATCGCAATCGCTATCCACTCCGGCCGGCCAAATTTTTATTTTTTCGGCGAGCGCTGGCGCTAGCGATATCCAAAGATTTTTTGTCCATGCGGAGGGAACCAAAAAAAGATCTATATTAGGGTCCAGCATTATCGCGTTTTCATCCTTTGGTAAAATCACGAGAACCGGGCCAGCAACGATTTTGCTTACCACTCCTTTCATTTTTAATTCGATAGCGTCGCGCAGAGCTTCCACGCTTTCATTGACATAAACAATCGTATCTCTTTCTATATTTTTAATTTTTGGATTTAATAAATACTTTATTTTCAACCCTCTCAAGCCAGTCAACAAACTTTCTGTTACCATCTGTGGCCCACGATTCTGACCCAATAAAAATTTGGCGCACTTCTTGATGGTTAGAAGAAATAAACCAGGACGAAACCGCTTCACACCCTTTAATGACCTTGTTAAAACGATAAGCGGCTTTTTCTGAATATTCATAAGGTTTTCCTAGCAAGACTTTTATTTTAACTATTTACAATCTTTTAAATTTTTTGTGTGGTTTAACAAAAAAGCCATGTCCTCACTACTTGTACTAATAACCGTATAATATTTTTTTATTGTTTGGTTTATCCTGACGTCAACAAGATCGTTGCCTGATTGCGCATAAAATTCGCTAAAGGGATGCACAAATACTTTATAACTTCCATTGCATCTTAAAAAATCAATAGCATCATTGACTTCGCGTTTAGATATTAGCTCGGAAAAAGAAGGCATGTTTAATACTGAACGAGTGTGAGATTCCAAATAGTACGCTCCGTCGTGATACCCGGCAAGAATGACTACATTCTCCCTTTCTTTCGTGTGCTTTTTTATAAAATCAACGTTCCTTGAAACCGTTGTTTCTGCATTACTAGTATTTATTAGAGAATTGAATCCTGTAAAAAACCATTTGGAATAATATTTGCCATTACTAATAATACTGAAAGGCGATGACAAAATAAAGAAAAGCAACAGTAAGAATAACACTGTTTCTCCATATAATTTTCGATTGGACGTAATGCGATTAAAAATAACATCCGTGAAAATTACCAGCAAGATTATATATATATATAATGGAGCGAAAAAAGTTGCGTCATGCGATCTGCTTTCATAGTAACTAAACAAACCGGTTCCTAAAATACTCAAGATGAAGATTGACGCGGTCTTATTGTCGCAATCCTTGACCAACCACTTTTTAACAGACAACAAAAGACCTGACAGAAGCAAAAAGACAACCAATATCCAAACATGAGGAAAAGGCATTGCTATACTCATTAGTCCGTTATAAAACAAACCTTGATGTTGCGAAAATAAAGACCAGTCCGGCATATATCCGCTTCGCAAAAATGCGTAAGCGAAATAGCTCGCGACAACAAGACCCACTGACGCCGCGCCTGTAACAACATGCAGAAAAATATTTTTGATCATTATTTTTTTGTTTAAATTGGTTCCTTCCAGATAAATCACAGCTAACATCCAAGACGCAAAAACCATAATCCCAGAGTCAAAATTCCACAAAATAGCCACAGAGCTAATGATGAACAACAAATAATATAGGATTTTATTTTTATTTTTAAAATAAACAGAAGAAAGCAATAAAAGCAAAGCCGGAAAAAAAGTCCTGATTGGATAATATTGAAAATATGGATAGGAAATATATGAACTTCCTGTGCTGTACAAAAAATAAAGCACCACTGTGCTGAACCCTAACAGTAAAATTACTTTATTCTTTACCATTCGGTTAAGAAAAAGAAATATAAATAAATAATTTAAAGCTATTAACAGGCCCATTAACGAGGTAACTGACAAAATATTTAAGCCGATTAATTTAAAAATTGGGTTTAAAAAAATAGGGTAAAAACCATATTGCCCCGATAAATTAACCAGCATAACTTTTCCCGCTGCCACTTGAGCAAATGAATAAAAAATGGGATTGGCGTGGCCTACAATATTTGTTCCGATTAGCTCCAGATTTTTTGCATTGATGATGTGAATAAAAAAAACAGCAACAATCAAAATACCGGAGAATATGTATGTGAAATTTTTGATTATTTTACCATCAGTTTTGTTTTTCAAAGCCATAATGAGCCAAATGCCAATCGGAAATAATATTAAACTATATAAATATTTACCGAGCCCTTTAAAATAATACATTCTTTCAATATATACGAAATTGCTGACTGCTAATCCGATATAAGCAATAGCAAAGAGCAATAATGACAAGGCGATGCTCGCTAAAAAATACCAGCGAAGGATTTTTTCCGTTGTAATTTTAAAAATATATTTATTAAATAATTTATAATAAATAAGCAACAAAAATGGGCTCGACAGTACGACGGCTATAAATTGCGCCCTTTCTACCGGCTTGGGAATAATAGCTGGCATTAATTTATCCAAATACACCTTGGATGCCTCCCGTAGCACTTCGGACGTATCTGGTCTATAAAAAAACTTTATCAAAAGGTCCAAAAAAAATAACGAAACTGAAACGGCCGCAACACTCAAGACAAAAATGATAAATTCTCTTTTTCGCAACTCCGCGTCCTCGTTGCCGTTAAAACCGTTATTTTCTTGCTTCGAATGAGAAATAATAAAAAAACCTATCATCAATACCGCAAGTAACAGCAGTAAAGTTTTCATGCTGGAAATTAATGGCTCTTTTATCAAATACTCACTACCCCTAAAATTAATGCTGGACAAAAGACCTGAAATCAAGGGAATTCTGGTATTCCAGGGATTAACTTTTACTTCGTTTGGCGCTTCATACACAAAATAGCCGGGCTTACCGTTTAAATCTTGCATAAACCAATCATTTGTATCGCCAACATATAGATTAGCGTTAGCATTTAACACCTTCCACTCGGATAAAAATTGCTTCTTAGTATAAGTGAATCTCTTTTCTCCCAGTGTAATTTCAATTTGTGAAAGCTGGCTAAAACTTTCACTGTTAAAACCGACAAGTATTTTTTTAACGAACGTCTGACTCGGATTATTCCATTCGTTTTGATTTCCCTCTTTTACTCTCGTTAAATTCATAGTGTTTCCCGCCCTCGATAGCGTTGCCAAAACTCGAATAGAAGATAAATTTCTAGAGTCTAATCCTTCTACTTTCACCGATAAATGATCTAAAATGTCACGGCTGGTAATAGTGGATATTATATTGCCTAGCAAAAGAACCAGGAAAACAAAAAATGTTGATAAAAAAATCATTAACAAATTATTTTTGAAAAAACCAAACAACTCTCGAACATAATCTCTCACTTTGTTGGTCAATAACATAATTATTTTCATATTAAAGCGCAATTATTTTTGATTCAGATAGTACGCACATTTTATTTTTTCCAAGAAGCGCAATTTTTTAAAGGGTCGATATGCTCTTGCAAGCATCCTCCATATTAAATTCTTCCACCATACGTACCACGCTATCATACGTTCGCGTTTTTCTAAATCAATTGCTCGCGCCGAATTTATTGTACGACGTCTTGCCGTGTTTATTGGTTGTTCAATAATATGCCTCAAAAAAACACCGAATCCGTCTCTGACCTTCTGAAAATCATAACCTTCAGCCAGCACCGGTTCATTGATAATGCTTAGATAAAGATCGTCATTCTGGTCAATCTCTTTTATTCGCTCAACTACATCGTCAAATGATTTATAATCATGGCAATTAATAAATCTTTTTATATTAAACTCTCTGCCGATATCAGGATTGCCCCAATATATAGGTATGGTATCGGCAACTAAAGAACAAACTATTTTTTCGGTCGTGTAACCGCTGCGCGAAGAATTTTCAAATGCTATGGAAAATTTATGTTTAGCTTCAAATTCCAATTTGTTGTCTATTCTGCCACCTACATTATTCAGATAACCGCCTCCAGAGTTAACCTTTTTATAAGTACTAAATTTATCAAAAATTATTTTACGACTTTTATCGGAACGATAATTTGAGTATACAAAACTGCAAAATTCTAATTTTTTACGCAGATCGTCTTTGGTAAAAATTTTGGACTTTTTTAGATCAATCGTACCGGCCTGTTCCAGTTCCTTGGGCTGATAAAACACGGCAACAAGATAAACCGGCAGGCGATAAAACCTGTCGCCAAATTCCACATAATCACAGCCGACTGCATAGTCGCATAAGTTAAAATTTGGAGAAATATTTTCACCGGTATAAAAAATTTTGACGCAATCTCTATATTTTAAATGCTCAAATGATGAATCAATATAAAATACATAATCCGGATTTTCCGACAATTCAACTTCGTAAAATTTTTCGAGTGTTTTATAAAAGTAATTACTGCGAGGATTCTCATACCTTTCGCCATAACCGCATATTTTGACGCGTATTTTTTTCATAACAAAAATATGTCCCTATATATTTTTCAATCTGTAATAAGAATTGTTTCCATCCCAAAAAACTCGACGGTATCCAAACTGCTTCAAATAACCATACCCTGAACCCTCCAAACATATTACCTTAGCCTTATATTTAGTCCAATCATTGCTTTTAAGAACCGTTTCTTCAAAAGTTTCTACGTCTATAGATATAAAATCAACTATTCCTAGATTATTTTCTTCAAAAACTTCTTTAAGAGGTTTTAATTTTATTTTTCTGCATTGCGTTATGCCTCTGGACTCAGCCAATTCTTTTACGCATGTGGCACCTGATGATTCATTTTCGTCGCCGAAATAATCGACCGTTCCTTCGCCGATAGCGCAGTTTAAATTAATATCATCCGGCCTCTTTTCACAAAATAATTTATAACCTATTAAACTAGGCTCTACGTTTACTCCTCTCCATCCTCTTTCATAAAATAATCTTGTATTACTTATTTTATCCGGATGGTAAGCCCCGATATCTATATACGTTCCTTTCTTTTTATAGCCGGTTAACCAATCAATAATACAATCTTCATTTAATTGAGAATAAGAAAATCTATTCTCCAAGCCAAAAATTCTCACCAATACTCTGCCTAAATAATAATTCAATCTCATAATTTATTTGTATTTTCAATTTTTTTAATAATTTCTTCTTTGGATTTCGCAAACTCGGCTTCAATGGAATCCAGATTTATTCCGTTCTCTAACTCATAAAGTTTCGCGTAAACCATAAGACGGAAGAAGACGTATAACAAGGCGGCGTTTAGGCCTATCACTCCGTTTCTAAATGAATATTTATAAAAAAGAACAAAATATCTTAACATCGCACCCAGCATTAAAAAAATGCTGAACTTTTTATTTCTCTCAAATTTCTCCTGCGCCTCAATTTCCGCATAAGCTAGATGTTTGGATACAAATTTATGTAAATCGTACAAACTATAATGGTGGATGGCATATTTCTCATTCATCGGCAAAAACAATATTTCGTCTGGCGAGCCGGTGAACTTACCTAGCCCATGAAAATAATTATTTACAAAATCCACGCAATCTTTTTTAAAGAATCTAGCATTATACCCCTTATGAGCGGGATTTTTTGTATCGCCGAACAAATATGTAAATATGGGAACCTGTACATACTTATATTTATTTTGCAGCGAAATTTCACGCATCTTTTCAAGCAATTCAACTGGCAATTGATGATCTGAACATCCCCAAAAAATCCAATCATTTTTAATATACTGTCTGGCAAACGTATACATCTCGATTGTGTCCGGCTGCTTAATTGTGGTGGGTCTGGTGATAAATATACCGCCCAAACTCTCAACGATCTCCTGTGTTTTATCAGTGCTATAATCATCAAAAACTAATACTTCTCCATACTTGACAAGATTGCGTACTACATAACCTATTCTTTTCTCCTCATTTTTGGTAATTATTACAAACGAAATATTATGCATACTTTAAAGTTTTCCAAGCAATTTTTTAATTAAATCGCGTGAGCGCTGATTTTTAAATAAATATTTTTTTAAAACCATGGTCGCCCAACTCACAAATAGAATCCTGTTCTGCTCGATCTTCATGGCCAGTTTAGAATAGGGTATTCTATAGGTTTCAAGTATCCAAAGCAGTCCTTTTGTTGTCGCCCGAGCGCGCTTCATTAGGGTCTCCAACCCAGGGAAGGTGTCCCAGCGAATGTTGGCAGCTCGTAATTTAACCAATGGTTTGGAAATTATCGCAAAGTTTTGCTCTTTCATGGCTGAAAGCAAAATATGCATATGAATGCCATTTGAACCTATATATTCTTGTTTATTGGGCCAAGCCTGCCACAAATCTCTTTTAAAAACTTGGATTGAGAGTCCGCAAAAATAACCAACCAAATTCTTTCTATCCATTTTCGTCACACACTCTCGCAAAGTTCCAAAATACTGATTAGATTCAATCATAAAATTTGGATCGCGCACGGCCGGATTTTGTAGATTATTATCATAACCAAAACAATTAACAAGACAGTACTTAAACCTTCCTAACTTAAGTTCTTGCATTATATAATCTATGGCGCCCGGAAATAACGCATCATCATCACCCAAAAACCAAACCCATTCTCCGCTGGCTTTATCCACCGCGTTTAAAATGTTTCTGTCAACTCTAATATTTTCCAAATTTCTATAATAAAAAATATTTGAAAATTCTTTTTGAAATTCCTTAATCATACTCTCGGTATCATCAATGCTGGCATTGTCAGAAATTACCACTTCCACGCTTTCCCGAATTTGAGGATCTTTAAACTGTTCCACAATGCTTTCCAAACACTGTTTAAGACATTTAGCTCGATTAAAGGTAGGGATACAAATGCTAATTACAGGATTGCTCATATTTTATTATTTCTTACCAAATCTATAAGTTCCTGAACTCTCAATCCATCCACAAAAGATGGTCTAATTTGAGTTTTGTTCGAACAACCATCGATAAACCTGGCTGCGATTTTTCTCACAACTCTTACGCGCTCATCTTCATTCTTTCTCACCACATTATTTTTTTTAACAAATAACGCTTTATCAATCTTCTCTTTGTAGATCTTGATTTTAAAATTTTGAGTTGTGTCTTTTTCATTTTCCAAAATAATCGTAGCGTGCTCGCAAATAAATATTAACTGATGTTTGTGTAATCCCCTGTCGTTACAATTAATATGAGCATTGCCAATAACGCCATTTTTAAACTTTATAAGCGCGTCAACATCAACTTCTCCTTTATTCAAACTTTCTTTGGAATAAGAAAACAAACTGCTTACACCCAGAATTTCTCCGGCAAAGCGTTCTATATAATATAAGACATGCGAAAAATAAAAAGACAGGGCTCCGCCTCCTTCTTTAACGTCCGTTTTCCATGATGAAATTTTATTTTTTATATCATGACTTAAAAAATTCCATCTTACGGAAATATGCTTTAGCTTTCCGTATGCCTCTTTGTCGATAAGTCGTTTTACTTCTTGCCACTCTTCTATTTCCGGAAATATAAAATCAACGGCATGGACAATTTTATGCTTTTGAGCTAGGTTTAAAAGCTCTTTGGCTTGTTGATAATTTGCGGCCAGCGGTTTTTCCGCAAAAATATTTAAATTTTTTTTAATGGCCACTTTTGCAATTTGATACTGGGCGTTCGGAACGACAGCCAAAACAAGGGCATCCAGTTTTTCATTCTCCAACATCTTTCTCCAATCCAAATATATATTTTTTAAATTTATGCTTTCACAATATCTGACCAACCGTTCCGACTTTTTTCCGCAGACACAAACGACCCGACAATTTTTAATCGAATTAAATGCCGGCAACAGGCCATAAAGGCCAAACCCTGATCCTATTATACCTACTCTTACCATATGCTAGGCTTCTTCCGAATTTTTAACTATTTTAAAATCTGGTAATGGAATCACAAAATCTGATTTCAATCCTCTCGCTTTTAACTGGGCCATAATGGGAGCGGCATAATGCCAAGCGAGCAAAACAACATAGTCCGGCTGTTCATCTATAAGACGTTGATTAACCACTACCGGGATGTGCTTTCCGGGTAAATACATGCCTAATTTAAGTGATGCTGGTTGCTCGGCTAAATATGGCAATAATTCCAAATCTACCCCATAATAATTCAGAAGTGTCGAGCTTCTGCCTGGGCATGAGTTGCCGACTATTTTTTTCCCCGCTCTGTTCGTAGACACTAAGAAATCCATAAATTCAAGGCGGGCAGTTTTAACTCGCTTGGCAAATTTCTCAAAAGTTTTGAGCTTGCCTAGCCCAAATTCTTCCTCAACTTTTAATAATTTGGCAACTTCAGGACTAACATCCCGGTTTTTTCCTTTTGTAACATGAACGCGAAGATTGCCTCCATACCTGTCGCCTCTTTCCACATCTGTTACCGTGAAATCATATTGATCAAATAAAGCAATGAGGGCTTTAAGCGTATAGGTCCTTAAGTGCTCGTGATAGACAGTATCAAATTGTCCGCCCCGTATTACATCTAAAAGATAATGCGTTTCGGAAACGAATACTCCGTCGTCCTTAAGTAAATTATATGCTCCCATAATAAACTCTCCGATGGTCTGCATGTGCGCAAAGGTGTTGGTCGTGACAATTACCGAAGCCGATCCGTACTTCTTTTTTATTTCTTCCGAAGTCTTGATGTCGAAAAAAGATTGCACCGTTTCAATTCCGTTCGCGTTGGCAATTTTTGCGATATTCGTGGGCTCTACTCCGAGAGTTCGAATTTCTGTATTCTTAAAACCGCTTAGTAATGTGCCGTCGTTAGAACCGACATCCACCACTAAATCACCAGGCTTCAAGCCGTACCTTTTGATCAGTGAATGGCTAATATTTACCTGATACTCAACGAGTTCTTTTGTTACTCCGCTCTTATATGGATAATCGGGATAAAATACTTCTTTTCCGTCAACGCAATAATCTATTTGAACATTTGTACAGTTTTCACACCATACCATACGTAATGGAAAGGACTTTTCCGGTTCGTTCAACATGGATTCCGTTAACAACGAATCGCATAACGGCTGATGACCCAAATCAAGAATCGTATGAAGCATGCGGGAATTACAAACCTGGCATGCGTTTATGTGCCCATTCTTAATAAAATGATGCTCTGGATAACTTAAATTCATATTATTTGTGGCGTATTAATTTGCTTATTAACTTGTTTAAAATAACAATACCAAAGCAGAATAACGATGATAAACATTTCAAAAGACATAAAAGCAAATAATGTCATATATGGCTGGTTGCCTAAAATTGGAAATAATAACCCCTGCGACATAGATAAATAAAACAAAGCCTGCAGAAGATAATCATATATAATTGGCAGATTAGGACGCAGATTCCAATAGGCGGTGAATACAAACAAATAATAAAGGCCGTTATGCAGAGCGGAAACACTTGGGAAGAAAGAAACGAAAAACATTAAAGTTCCAAACTCCAGCAGAATTAAATTATTGTCGGCATCTGATTTGATAATTTTATTCATTCGGTATGTCAAAAAATAAAAAGCGCCAGAAATGATAACAATCAGAGCCATCACTACCTTCTGCGCCTGGGATAGGCTGATATAATCGTAAGTAAAACGGTTATAGAACAAACCCCCCAAACTAGTGCTCCACCCGCCGGCGTTGATTGACCCGCCGCCAAAACCCGAGACCGCAGCCATAAAGTCGGTCGTCATGTTAAATCCGAACAACAAAAGAAAAATAGCGCAAGTAATTAAAGCCGAATAAAAAACTTTTCTATTCTTTATAAAAAAATAGGGAAGAAAAATTACTGGCATCAATTTAAACATTATGGATAAGGCGAGCAAAAAACCGGCGATTTTATATTTCTTTTTTATGTAGAACAGTAGGCACACGGATATTAATACCATAACCGGCATATTTGTTTGCCCATGATCCAAATGAAGTAAAAAAAAGGGAGAAAATAAAAAGATTAAAGCCGCAACAACAAAATAAAACCATTTTTTACGGACAAATTTGCCTAAAATATAAATGGACCAAAAAAATAATAATATGGTAAACATACTATAAATTAGCAACGAAACATTAAATGGAAAAAGGCTGAATGGCACAAAAAAATATGCCATCAGTGGAGGATATACAAACTGAACAATATAAAATGCCTCGGATAACTCATTCGGATTTGGTTCTGCCGGATTTACAAAATAAAAATTTTTATGCAATCTCGCCCTCCAGCCAGCATAATAAAAGAAATGATAATCGGATCCGCCTATTCCGCGAGTAATTGTTGGCACAAAAAGTTTGGCGTGGTTAAGTTGAAGCGGTCGCCAACCAAAGACAAACATTATTATAAATAAAAAAACAAGGCCTCCTAAATAAATTGCAAAAAACGGCGACTGAAGCCAATTTTCTTTTTCTGAAACAGAAATATTTTTTTTAATAAAATTCAACATGAATAAATAATTAGTAATTTTTTAAAAAATCGCTAAAACATTCTAACACATACGTGAGCATCTCCTGATTTATCCCCGGATAGCAACCGATCCAAAAAGTATTATTCATGACAAAGTCGGTATTACTCAAATCACCAGCGATCCGATAATTGATTTTATTATTAACAAAATACGGCTGCTTAATAAGATTACCCGCAAACAAATATCTTGTCGCTATGTTCGCCTCCTGCAAATGATTAACGATCTGACTACGATCAAATGGAGCATCGCTCTTTACCGTTATTAAAAAACCAAACCAGCTTGGATCAGCTGTCGCTTCGCACTTCGGTAAAACAAAATATTTTTCAAACTGTTTAAGACCATCGTACATGAACCTGAAATTATCTTTACGCTTTTGCACAAAGCCATCCAATTTCTCAAATTGGGCAACACCAAGCGCCGCCTGCATGTCTGTAATTTTAAGATTGTAACCGATCTCTGAATAAACATATTTATGATCATAACCGAAAGGAAGATTGCCGAATTGCCAAGAAAATCTCATTCCGCATGTATCATCATGACCCGTCTTGCAAGAACAATCCCTGCCCCAGTCCCGAATGGATATTATAATCTTGTTCAGTAAGTCATCGTCTGTGAAAAGCGCGCCTCCTTCTCCCATAGTTATATGGTGGGCTGGATAAAAACTGCAGGTAGAAATATGTCCGAATGTTCCGGTATGTTTTCCATTATATAACGACCCTAGCGCATCGCAATTGTCTTCTATGAAAAATAAATCGTTTTCTTTACAAACTTTCATTATAGGATCTAAATCAACCGGATTGCCAAGCGTGTGCGCCAACATAATGGCTCTGGTTTTGGGGCCAATCGCTTTCTTAATCGCTTCCACGTTCGCATTGTATGTTCCAAGATCAATATCAACAAAAACTGGAACCAAGCCATTTTGAATTATTGGATTAACAGTATTTGGAAAACCGGCCGCCACAGTTATCACCTCATCTCCAACATTAAGTTTTTTATCACCCAACCTGGCGGATTTTAGAGCCGACAACGCTACTAAATTCGCCGAAGACCCGGAATTAACTAATGCTGCGTGCCTTATCCCTAGCCATTTGCTTATTTTTAATTCAAATTCATCCGTAAATCTTCCCTCTGTCCACCAACCGTCTAAAACAGCTTCCACGGCAGATAATATCTCTCGCTCATCAAAAACTTTTCCAGAAATCGGAACTGAAGACTCTCCATGAACAAATTTCTTAGCCGGAAATTTAACTTTATACTCTTGAATAAGCTTGTTTTTCAATTCGTCGTTCATATTACATTAAAAACAAAACGCCTATTCAAGTAAAAAGCCACCAAAGCCATAGGAAATATTAAAATTGCTCCGGATATATAGTTACTTATCTTCGCTATATTGAAAAAATACAGTCCAATAACATTTAAAATATAAATAAAACCATAAACGCCAACGAACCTAAAGATTGATTTGGACTGATGAGAAGAAAAAACAAATCGGTCGATAGTTTGAAAATTGAATAATATTCCAAGAATTGTTGCGAAGAGCGATGCTAATGAGTAATGCAAGCGCAAAAAAATTAATAGCGCAAAAATGCCATAGCCGAACAGAGTATTAATTCCACCTACAAACAAAAAACGAATGAATTGTTTATTAAATAATCCAGCTATTTTCATGTTGGGTCAAAATTAATTCTTTCTTTTTCAATTACTAAAGGCCTGCGCTTCACTTGCGTGTAAATAGCTCCTATATATTCCCCCAAAATTCCGATGAAAAAAAGCTGAACCGAACCAAAGAAAAAAATGCCGATTATGATCGGAGCCAATCCCATTTGAAATCGTTGCCAATCAACCAATTTATAAATCAGATACGCGACACCGATTATGAAACTAAGCGCAGACATGCCGAAACCTAGAAAACTGGCTAAGCGCAGAGGCAGTTTTGAATGATTAACAAAACCCAGCATTGCAAAACCGTACATTGTATAAAAATTTCTTCCTTTTGACTTCCCTTTTTTTCTTTCATTTTGAGTGTACGGAATCTCCACATGCTCAAACCCTACCTCGTTTATCATTCCTCTAAAATAAGGATCCTGGTCGTCAAATTTTCTTATAGCCTCAATAAACTCTCTATCGTAGAGTCCGAAACCATGAAAATTTCTGATCTGTTCTATGTCGCCGATTTTTTTAATTAGGTAATAATAAAATCTGCGAATTCCAAACATTATTCTTCCTTCTTCGCTTTTATTCTTTATTCCGACAACAATTTTAAAGCCTTGCTCCCATTTTTGAATGAAATCCTTTATTTGCGCGGGAGGGTCCTGTAAATCCGCGACAAGTGATATTACCGCGTCGCCTTTAGCCTGAAATAAAGCGTAATGAGGCGATCTGGCATGAAAATTTCTAGAATTTACAATAATTTTTACATGCTTATCTTCTCTCGCAAGGTTTTTTAAAATTTTTACAGTTTCATCCGTAGAGGCGTTATCAATAAAAATATACTCGTAATCGTATTGCGGCAATTGGGCAAAAATTTCCTTAACTTGAGCGTAAACATCGTTAACATTTTCCTGCTCGTTATACGTTGGTGTTACAATGCTTATCAGTTTTGACATAACTAAATAAAATTTATAAGACCCTTATTTTATCACCCCATCCCAAAAAATGCAACCGTCGAATTGCCCTAAGCTATACGCGCAAAAACCATTAACACAACCGCTAAAACCAGCAACACACCGGCGGTAATCATCTGATTGATTGGCTTACCGGATATTCCTTTCCATTCACCGCTGATAAATCCGACGCCCTGACCGCTTATGAATTGCATGGCCTGTTTAATTCCAGTTCCAACTGAAGCGCCAAGCGCGCCAAGAGCTATCATGCCAATGCCTTGAATACTAAAAGCCACAATAAGCTGTGAACCGATTAACGTGGATAATAATAACTCGCGCGGACTTTGCTTTAACACCCCCCAAGATTTATTTTTGAACATTAGCAAAGCCGGATACAAAATATTCACAAGAATTCCTCCCAGCAAACCAATCGCCCAAAAACCGAAATTGGCGGATGTTCCTCCGGCACCATGATTCCTCATCGCCGTGATAATCGGATCCTGGCTATAAACAAAAGCGAATGCCTGGCCAATCGCAAGAACGCCAGCAATAATAACCAAAACTAAACCCACCAAAAAACTGCCTGATGAAGGGCGCACTGTATTGTTCACGGCCTGTATTTTTTCACGCCCAAAACCGGCTTTGGCGGACAGAATAACACCAAATAAGGTAATAGCTACACCAGATAAAATCATTAGGCCGGGCACAGATGCTAGCCCGGGCGAACCGTTAAATATTCCACTTCCTTTAAGAATCATTGGAATTGTAACGGTAATTATTGTGCTAACGCCGGTCAGAATAGCTCCGGTAAGAGTAAAACCGATGCGAGCGGTGCAAATTCCCGCCAAAACATTTGCGACTCCCCAGCTGATGGCGAACAAATTTGAAATTATAAGTGGCCGCCAGCCGATTTCTGAAAAAACCGCGCTTAAATTGTTAACACTTAAAAGCATGACGGCCCATGGGATAATTAGCAATGGAAGCATGCCAATAAACCAGTAATGTTCAAAGTGTAATTTACGAATTACTTTCATTGGCCAGAAACTACTCCCAGTCCCAAGTCCGGCAACAGCAGAAAGGAGAACGCCAAGCGCCATATTTGCTAGCATAACGCAATAACTAATATTATAATGGCTAAACTTTAACATTTTTTTAATGATTAGGCAAGATAAAAAACTCCCACCTATTAGGGTGAGAGTTCTCAAAGTTTTTCATCAGGCCACTCGTTAAAGTTGTAGTTTACAGCTCTAACGAGTAGGTAGCCTGATGGTGTTATTGAATCAGTCCCCTTGCTCGCCTCTTGCGAGGGTGGGGTTGATCGACCGGCCGGACGCCTACAAGTGCAGGTGCCGGAAGGCCTTGACCGCGATCGGGATGATCGGGTTGATGTGCGACGGAACCGTGGGCTTCGGCAGGTGCTCCACGTCGAACCACCCGCGACGCTCGTTGAGCATCGGCTCGCCCTCGAGCTCGGTGTTGAAGACGAACGACATGCCCGGTCCGCGACCCTCGTCGCCCTTCTTGAACCAGCCGAACCCGGCATCGCCAGCGCGGATGAGGGACAAGATCGGCACGCCGTACTCCCTGGCAAGACGCGCCTTGGCGATCTCCTCGGTGTCACTGTAGCGGAGCGCCGTGCCAGGCACGTGCCAGTAGCCCTGCCAGTCGGGGTCCTTCTCGTCGCGCTTGGTCATGAAGACCTCGATCACGCCGTTGGCGCCGGCGCGCAGAGCCACGCTCTCGAAATAGTTCCCCCAGCCGTGCTGGCAGACCGCCAAGTAGAGCTGAGTGCCGAGCGGCTTGTACGAGTCCACGCCCGCGAGCAGCTGAGCGACCGTGTTCTTATACTCCTCGTAGTTCTCCTCCCTCAGCTGACCGAGGAACTTCATCGCGTCGAACATCGCCCTGTGATCCATCGCTTCCTCCTCATGGGTCTACCCAACGAATTTTGCTTGCGAAAAACCGAACTTATGTCCGGCTGACTTCCGCCCATTCAAGGGCTAAAAAGACTTATTAAAATAACATGAGATAACAAAAAAGTCAAGGCATATGCCCCGACTTTTTTGCAAACAGCTAAAATTACTTCTTGATAAGATACTCCGCTTTACTCCAAAACTCCTTATGCGCTTCTACTATATTTTTCGGCATTTTTTTAAAAAATTTTCCTTTTTTTGGAGTCATCGCAGTTTCACATTCAAAAACAAGCGAAACGCAATGACCACGCGCGCCCTGACTACAATCTTTCGGGTATAATAATTTAAATTTTGAAATATTTACACCAAGTTCTTTCCACGCAACGGCTTGTATTCTCTCTTCAAAACTTTCTCTAAAACGCAAAAGCCCGCCAGGGAAGTGCCAGCCTCTAAACCATTTATCATTACGCCATGTTAGTAAAAGACCTTTCTCTTTGTTAGCAACAATTAGTTCACAAGCAACAAAAGGAACAATCTCGAGCAGGGCATCAAAAACCGGCTGGGGCAGACCCTCGTGCGGTTTGTCTATTTTTTTTACCAATGACGAAAATTGTTTGAGTTCTTTTGGAGTGAGCATACCGAAATATGATACCACTTTTTCTTCTAGACTTCCACTTTCTGTTCCGTAAACATTCCCGCAGTCCATTTTTCCAGCAGTGGCTGATACGGATCGACCATTAATTCGCAAACGATCGGACCAATATGTTCCATTACTTTTTTTAACTTTCCCAGTTCGCTATCGTTATTAATTCTTTCATACTCTAATCCCCAGGCTGGAATAAGTTTGCTGAAGTCAGGAAAACTTACGCCCGATGTAGGATCGGCGGCAAAAATTTTCTTAAAGAAAGTTATGTGAGTATTTCTGATAGAGAAATACCCATTGTTGTTGAAAATAAAAATTTTAATCGGAAGTTGATGATGAACAACCGTCTGCAATTCCTGGATATTCATCATAAACGATCCATCCCCGTCCATACACAAAACCGGCGTCTTGCCTCCGGCAACGCTGGCGCCGATGGCCAATGGCAAACCCGAGCCCATATGCCCCAGCCCTGCGT
>JBBTQE010000042.1:0-11442 GCA_038065775.1 Patescibacteria group bacterium | reverse complement strand
CAAACACTCAATTTATTTTTAACTCCAGTGTGTCAGATGTCTTGACCCATTACATGGTATTGACTTTTTAATAAAAATAGGGTAGTTTATAAAGTTCGGTTTTTTCGCCAAACACCTTGGCGAAGAACTGAAAAGAAAAGGAGAAATGGCTCATGGGTAATCCCAAGGGCTTTATACGCACAACAATCCGACTTGAGTCGGATCGGCGGCTGTTCGTCACCGGGATCGCTGAACCTCATCCTGGGGTTGTCGTGGTCCAGATAACCAAGGATGGAAAGGATGCGTCGGTGAGTTGGCTCAGGCTCTTTCGGAATGTTCGGCGTGATGCATCCGCCGGATTGTCAGAGAGGGGGTATCGAAAGATACTTAAGCTTCTCGCAACGAGGAAGTAAGCGGCGAAGGGTTGACGCCTTCGTCGGAGTAGTCTATCACAACTAGCCGCGCCAAGGCGCGCGGCGTCACATCAACCACCCCGTGGGGTGTTTGGGGGGCAACAACCCACGAAGGCCGGCGCGCAGGCGTGCCGGACTTCTCTATTTTAAAATCTGCTCAACCAATTCATTCACATTTTTTACCGGCGCGATTTTGAGCCCGGCCGTTTTAGAAGTATTTTTTGAAAATGGAATCGCGGCGAATTCAAATCCCATTTTTTTAATTTCATTCAGTCTTTTTTCCGTTTGAGAAACAGGCCTGACTTCTCCTCCCAAACCAACCTCTCCAAAGGAAACAAAATTTTGCGGTATTGTTTTGTTTTTTAACGCCGAAGCAAGCGCGAGAATGACTGCCAAGTCTGCCGCCGGTTCGCTTGCTTCAAGCCCGCCAACCACATTTAAGAAAATATCATACGTGTCCAGAGGAAGCCCGGCTCGTTTTGTCAGAACGCCCACCAAGACTTGCAGTCTGTTTAAATCAAATCCGTATGAACGTCGTTGAGGATAACCGAAATTTGTTTTCGTAATCAGCGCCTGAATTTCAACTAGAATTGGGCGACTTCCCTCAATTAAGCAGGTGACCGTTGTGCCTGGGACAGCCTCGCCTCTGTTGGCTAGAAACATTTCCGATGGATTTTTGACTTCGCGCAAGCCGTTCGCTTCCATTGAAAAGACGCCGACCTCATCTGTTGATCCGAAACGGTTTTTTGCCGTTCGCAGTATGCGGTTAAGGTGAAATTTGTCGCCTTCAAGGTATAAGACCGCGTCAACCAAATGCTCCAATGTCTTGGGACCTGCTACATTTCCATCTTTTGTTACTTGGCCGACCAGCACGATTGTTGTTCCGGTTGTTTTCGCGAATTCCATCAGTTTTACCGCGCACGCGCGGACCTGATTTATATTTCCCGACTCTCCCTCAACTTCATCAGAAAATATTGTTTGAATTGAATCAATGATAGCGAGGTTGCGCGTCGGCCCTGAATTGTTTTTACTCAATGTGGCGATAATACTTTCTACATTCGTGGCGTTGCCTATTTTTAATGTGCCGGATTTTGTTCCAAGTCGTTCCGCGCGTAATTTGATTTGCTCAACGGATTCCTCGCCGGAAATATAAAGGGTGTTGGGAACAATAGATGCAAGCTGGAGGGCTAGCGTGGATTTTCCAATTCCCGGTTCTCCGCCCAATAAAATAAGTGAGCCCGGAACAAACCCTCCTCCCAGCACTCTGTCAAATTCTTCAATGTTTGTTTTTATCCGCTCTATTTTTTTGCCGTCAATGTTTTTTAGTTCGGTCAATTCAATCGGTGGATAATTTTGTTCATTTTGGTTTTTGACATTTGGATTTGATTTGAAATTTGAAATTTGGATTTTGGATTTTTCCACCGTTCCCCATTTTCCGCATTCTAAACACCTGCCAGTCCACTTTGTGAATTGGGCGTCGCAGTTGGAACATGAGAACGAAGCGGTTGGCTTGTTCATATTTTAAAAAGGAAGATACCACGAGCAAGCTGTTTTGCCGCTAGAAATAATGTGTTTTTTATCCTGATTATTTAAACCTATTTTTTCCCAATCAAACGCCCTAGGGTCGCCATGCGCCTTTGGACTGGATTCGCAATGTCCTACAATATTATTCTTGTCTAGTTTTACACTAGTTCGTTTAATAACGTCGTCTATTAATGATTTTAGAGCTTGGTATTGCGCCTCGGTTGGAGTGCATGCCTGCCGTACTGCTTCGGCTGGCCCTGAATCCAAACCATTGCACGATGTTCCGTTAAAATTTGAAATATTAAGTTCCACTCCAATTGAGTCGCCGTTGAAGATACCGGCATGAACAGCTTTTGCTTCCTCGCCGATCATTTGATAAATTATGCCGTTTCTATCAATCGTGTAATGCGTTCCGGTTTTTTCTTTTTTTTCTTTAAACAAGCCAAGCCACACATCGACGTTCATTTGCGCGGTGTAGCCGCCGTTGTGAATTACAAAGCGTTTTATATCTTGTAGTTTTCTAACCTCGCTTACACTGTAGTCCACTTGGCCGAAATATTTATAATCAACAGTGGCCGTTCTGTCTTTTTTTGCCAACTCTAAATTGGAGGTGAAATTGCCTTTTGGAATCATTTCTGACGAAACATTGGTTTTGTAGCCGCACTTGTTTGGGTCGTCGCATTGATGGTTATTTTCAAGTTCTTTTCTCTCCACCACCTTCACCTTCAGAGCTTTAAATTGTACCAATTCGGGATTGATGTTGTATAAGATAGCAAAAGATCCCCATGCGATGGCTAGGCCAATTACCGATTGAAGGATTTTTTTGTAAGCCGCTTGTTTCCCTTCGCCTCCGCCTGAAACAATTATTCGCGCGCCTTGCATGATGATTATAACTACGGCTAGAATGCTTGTCATGGCAATGCCGAATTTATATATCGCGGTAAGAAACTGGCTTAGCCATGGGATATAAAAATATGTTCCTGTCCCGTCGGTCGTTGAAGCAATGTCGCTAAAATTTAACCCCGGGATATTTATTTGTAAAATTGGTTTCCTTGCGTTTAAATCTTCTTCTAGATCGGTGATTGAGGTATCTGGTTTTGTGGCTGGTGGCGCCACACCGCACTCTCCACCCATAGGACCAGGAATGCAGAAACTACCAACCCCACAATCAGTGTCTTTTGTGCAACTAATTACAGTACACTCAGAACCCATAGGGCCTGGTTTGCAACGTTCGCCAATACCACAATCACTATCTGCAGTACATTGAATTTTTTTTTCGCATATCATCCCGGAGTAACTTGATGGGGAGCAGGAGTACCCGGCGCCACAGTCACTATCCGATGAGCATTTTTTTGCTTCACACTCAGAACCCATAGGGCCTGGTTTGCATATTTCTCCACTACCACAGTCGCTGTCCACGGAGCACCTTGCAGAAACAGGTGATTTATCCAGAAAAAAAAATAAGGACAAGCCAATCGTAAATATTAAAACAATATTTTGTTTTTTAAATTTGCGACGCATAATTATAATTACTTATACGCAATTTCAAGTTTTGTCTACTTTTCGCTAAATTCTTTTAGCAGTTCTTCAATGTTGATTCCGTCGTCCGTATTTATTCTTCTGTTATTTATAAAAAGAGCCGGTAGAGAATCGGCTCCTATACTTTGAGCCAAAGCCACGGAGGCGGCTAATTTTTGGACAGTTTCATCAGAATCCAGGCAGGTTGTCCATGAGTTGAATTCAATGCCAACTTGATTGGCGATTTGGTTGAGGGAGCTGGGATCCATTTTTTTGTTCGCTATGATTGCGTCCAGGTATTCCCAAAATTTGCCTTGCTTGCCGGCGCAGTAAGCCGCGCGATGCGCAAGTTCATTTTTTTTAAAAAGGAAGTTAAATTTTGGCGCGTCTTTCCAAACCAGCCGGACGCTTTGAGGGTGGTCATGCGCGTATTTTTTTATGGCGCTATGAATTTTTAAACATTCCGAACAGCTTAAATCCACGAATTCAATGGCAGTCATCGGCGCGCCGGGATTCCCGTAGATTTGATCGGAGTCGTCTAAAGTGATGTTTACCAAGTTGTTATAAATTAGCGGCTGTTTCGATTTTTTAATCGTGATTTTTTTGGCTCTTAAAAATTGGTACGAAAAAAGCGCGCCGGCGACTAAAACCATCCCGAAGAGCGCAAGATAAAATTTTTTATTCATAGCCCGTGTATTTAAAGGCTTGCCTGGAAAATTCCCGGCTTGTCCAAAGCCGTAAAGAATAATTTGTTGCCGGTCGAATCGTAGGTGATGTTGTTTATATTATAATTATTTTCAAGCGCGATTGATGTCTTAATTCCGGTTGTCAGATCTATTTTATATAGGTCATCCATGCTGGAATTGGCTACTTCTCTGGACATTCCTGCCCCTTGCGGCAAATCTTTTGGAACCGCGCAGAAAAGAGTGGCGTCGTTTCCGAACGCGCATTTGTCGGCCCAGGTGTTTATTTTTAATTCTCTTCTGTTATTTCCAATGCTATCTCCATACGCGTCCGTGATCCAGAGTTCAGGTTTCCAGTCGTTTCTTGAGCTGTAGACGCTATACAGAAGTTTTTTACCGGTGTTGGACCATTCAGGCTGGAACCCTGCTCCTTCAACCACGATTGATTTGAAGTTTTCGCCGTTGAGGCCGATAAGAAGAATTTCTCGGCGTTCCGCGCCCATTGGTTCGCCGGTCTGCGAGAAGGCGACAACTTGTCTGTTTGGCGACCAGTCTACCATTACTTTATCTTCGTTGTTTCCCATCGGCTCAATCAATCTGGCGCCTGTTCCGTCTTCCTTAGTTGTTACAAGCCATCTGTTTTCCGGAGACATGCCGATGCTTTTGGCCGCTATTTCTCCTCCTTCAGGTGAAAAAGAAAAATCCTCCCAGTGCTTTGGCAGAGTTGTCTGCTTGTTAGTTTCAAAATTGTAAACAATTTTTGATGAATCGGGGTATTCAATGACCGCCTGATTTTTATTTTTTGCCCAAGTGATTTTTTGGGCGTTATAAAATACTTGGCTGGATAATTCTTTTATTTGGCCGTCATTGGTCACGCGGTAGAATTTTCCGCTGTTCGCGTTATAAAAACGAATGTCTCCATTTTTATTCATAGATGGGTATGTGACCGTTTCTTTGACAAGAGCGGTTTCAAATCCGGGCTTGTAATATGATTCGCCGCCAGGCTGGACGATTTCAGAAGATGGCAAGAAAGAGGCGGTTTCACCTGCGCCGGTAGTCGCGGTTGTTGTGGCTGGCCTGACTCCGGCGCTTGGCAGTTCGCCAGTTACGCTCGGGGCGGTTGTTTTTTGCGGAAGAAGTTTCGATTCCGGAGTTTTTATGAAAACATAATATAAACCATAGCCAATAATGCCAGAAATTAAGAGAAGCAGAACCATTAGAAAAACCTTTTTTATAGGGCTCATAGTTAAAATACTTGATTTTATCAGCCAAGTATATTATACCACAAAAAAATCGGTTGGGTTAGGCCGCTAATCTTCCCGCCGGGGCTTGCTCTGTGGCGATGCTGGCTTCCATCTCTTTTAGTTTTTTGATTTGTCTGCGCAAAGCAACCCTCTTCTTCGCCTTATCCAGTTCTTTTTGCCAGACCTGTTTTTGATCTTTTAGCTTGTCAATAAGTTTTATAATGTTATTGGTAAGGAGGCCCTTCACCAGCGGGATCATTCCCAATATAAACAGCACTGCTATAAATGGAATTGTAAGAGGAGCCAGGATAATCAAAATAATCGGAATTACTATTGTTGCCGAAGTCATTATTACCATGCGCAAACATGAAAACTTGTCGGTAAACATGGCGTCAATGAAAGCGGTGACGCCTCTAAGGCCTTGAAGCAAAATGATCAGCGCGGTAATTGTCGCGAGCATCATTGTTATCTGAATGACTTTTTGCTCATCCGACATTTTATTGAGCGGTTGTTTCATGGAATCAAGAAGCTTGTCGGTCAGCAAATTTATTCTTGGCATGAAGGTTGAGAGAGCTCCCGCGAATTTGGAGCCTTTAAAATGCGACAAATCCTTTTCCAGTTCTTTAAGTTTATTTTCGGCTTCTTTAAGCATCGGCCGGATTTTTTTTAGGCTATTTTGTTTGGCCTTTAAGATGTCAACCGCTCTTTGTTTTTCTTCTTTGTCGCTTGGCCCGGCATCTTGATCCGGAGCAACATTACTTTCCCGTGAGCTGTCAGAGGAATAGTCGTCAGCACTGGCTTCGTCATTTTCAATCTCTTCTTCTTCCAACTCGGCCAGTTTTTTTTCCAGCACGGCTCTTTTTGCCCGCATGGCGGCGAGTTCGTTTCCGGCCATTTCTTGTTCGTATGGGTCGTCAATCAGAGGCGCCGTCATGTCTTGCGCTCTTGAATTTAAATATACAATGTTGCTCTTTTCTCCTTCCGGCATCGGCATAACGAGACCTTTATTTTATTTGAAGCTTGTCTTTTTCTATAAAAATTTTGTGGCTGGATTTTATTTTGCCTGACATTATTATTTCCGCGATTATATTTTCAATTTCGCCACGCAGTTTTCTTCTCAACTCTCGCGCGCTTATATTTTTGCCGGATTTTGACAGTATCCATGGAAATATGTCATCGTTTGCTTTGACGATTGTTTTGTATGGCTGTAATCTGGAATTCAGGTCGTCAATTTCCAGAGCGGCGATTTTTTCAAGTTCTTGTTTTGATAATTGATTAAACAGGCAAATTTTGTCCAGTCTGTTAATTAATTCCGCGCCAAATAACTCTTTGAGTTTTTCTGTCAATTTTTTTTCAGTATCCTCTGAATTTGACGCGCTGTTTTCAAATCCGATTTTTGCTTTTTTCGTTTCTTCAACTCCGGCCGAAGTGGTAAGAATAATTATGGCGTGCTTGAGCGATATTTTTTTACCAACCGAGTCCGTAACTTCGCCGTTTTCCAGCATTTGTAAGAGAAGCTTCAGAACATCTTTGTGAGCCTTGTCCGCTTCATCAAATAAAATAACTGCATAAGGATTCATTTTTAATTTGTCGGTAAATTGATTTTTCTCTCTGTATCCGACATAACCCGCCGGCGAGCCGAGTATTTTTGAAACACTGAATCCTTCGGTGAATTCGCCCATGTTGAGCTGGACCAAAGCGTTTTGCCCGGGGTAAAGTTCATTGGCCAGTGTTTTGGCAAGTTCTGTTTTGCCCACTCCGCTTTCTCCGGCAAACACAAAAGACGCCAGTGGCCGGTTCGGGTTTGACAGCTGAAGTTTGGCTTGTCTTATCAGGGCGCAAACATCTTTAATCGTATTATCCTGGCCGATGATCTGTTTTTTTAGGGCTATTTCAAGATTGGCAATAAAGTTTTTTTCTTTTAAGAGCAATTGGCTGGCCGGAATTTCCACAATTTTGGCCACCTGATTTATCACATCTTTTTCATTGACGATCCCGGCGATGGCCGGTATCTTGCCGGACACAGTCGCTTTTAATTTATTTATTTCTTGAATCAATTTTTTTTCTTTTTCTTTCAGTCTCATTGCTTCCGCGAAATCGTCCTTGCCGGCGGCCTCCTCTTTTGTCGCCACAATCGCGTCCAGCTCCCTCTGCAGACTGTTGTATTTAACCTGCGCGAGTGAGGGTTTTATTTTTAATTTTTTAGCCGCCGCGGTTTCATCCAGCAAATCTATTGCTTTGTCCGGCAAAAATTGATTTGTCATATATTTGTGCGCTAACTGCGCCGACGCGCGAATGGCGCTATCCGTAATTTTTAAATTATGAAACAGCTCATAATTTTTTCTGATGCCAAAAAGAATTTTCACCGTATCTTCAACGGAAGACTCTTTAACATAAATCGGTTGGAATCTTCTTTCCAAAGCCGCGTCATTTTCTATGTATTTTTTAAATTCCGCGGTTGTAGTGGCGCCTATACAGCGAATTTGTCCGCGAGCGAGAGCCGGTTTCAGCATGTTGGCCGCGTCCAGCGTGCCTTGGTTTGAACCAGCTCCGACAATGTTATGCAGTTCGTCAATAAATAAAATAATATTCGGGTCCTTGGTTATATTGTCAATAACTTGCCGCAGTCTCGCTTCAAACTCGCCTCTGAATGTCGTGCCGGCGATTAGCATCCCCAAATCAAGCGAGTATATTTTTTTATTCAGCAAAATTTCCGGAACCTCTCCGGATACGATTTTTTTTGCCAAGCCTTCAACGATCGCGGTTTTGCCGACTCCCGGATCGCCCAGAAGCACCGGATTATTTTTTGTTCTTCTGCAAAGGATTTGCATCATCCGTTCAATTTCATATTCGCGTCCTATCACCGGATCAATGCCTGACTGAATTTGTTTTTCGGTTAAGTTAGTCGCAAAAAAATCCAGAGCGCTGTCTTTTTTCTTTGTTTTTCTATCCTCCTCCAAAGTTGTGGCATACGGCGTGAGTTCTTCGCCCAGGCTCTCTTGTATTTTATCAAATGTTTCGGATGCTTCTGATATTTGCGGGAATTGGGAAGAATTCGCGAGCATGATTTTTATTTGATTTTCCAATTCCGGCAGTCTTAACTCTTTTTTTGGAAAAAATCGATTGATCCATTTGTTGTCAATGCTTATAAAGGCGGCGAGCAAGTGTTCCGTGCCAAGATAATTATGGCCGTTTTTTTGCGCGACATTCATGGCTTTTTCCAGCAGTTCTTTTGACTCTTCAGAGAAAGCGGAAAGACCGAATTCGCCGATTTTTTCCGGTGTCGGGTCTTCAATTATTTCTTTTTCAAGTTTTTTGCCATCCATGTTATATCTTTGCAGAATTTCACTTGCCAACGATCCTTTTTGTAAAGATAAGGCGAAAAGCAGGTGGATAGGTTCCACTGATTTTGTTTTTAATTCCGTCGCTATTTTTATACTGCGCGCGAGGACATCGCGGAGGTGCGTTGAAAAGCGGTCTATAATATTCATACGATTGTAAAAATTTGAGTAGCTATTGGCTAATCCATGCATTTAATATATACTAAACGCGCGTATTAGTCAAAGAATTTTTTTATAAGACTATGTTAAAAACCGGCATTTTTAAAGCATACGATATAAGGGGAATTTATTCGGAGGAATTAGACGAGGATTTGTCATATAAAATCGGGCGGGCTTACGCGGAGTTGATAAAAAAAGAGGTTAAAAAAGAACAAATAACCGTCGCCGTCGGGCGGGATATGCGCGGTTCTTCCCCGAGTTTAACCGAGGCGGTGATAAAAGGTATCGCAGAGCAGGGAGTTAATGTTGTTGACATCGGGCTTGCCTCAACTCCGACATTTTATTTTGGCGTGAGTTACTATGGTTATGACGGCGGTTTGCAGGTCTCGGCTTCGCATAATCCGGCAAAGTATAATGGTTTCAAAATGACGCGCGCCGCGGCCGTGCCGATTAGCGGGGAGACGGGGATTATGGAAATTAGGGATGCGGTGGTGAAAAACGAGTTTCCGAATTCTGGAAAAAAAGGGAAAGTTGAAAAAAGAGAAGGGGTTTTGGAAGAGCAGATTAAATTCGCATTGACGCAGGCAAATGTAAAAAAAATAAAGCCGTTTAAAGTTGTAATTGACACTGCCAATGGCATGGGCGGGTCGTTGATGGGAGAGTTGTTTAAAAATTTGCCGTGCGAATTGGTGAAAATGTATTTTGAGCTGGATGGAAATTTTCCAAATCACGAAGCCGACCCGTTGAAAGATGAAAATAATCGCGCTTTGCGGGAAAAAGTTTTAGAAGTCGGCGCGGATTTGGGAATCGCGCTTGATGGCGACGCGGATAGGCTGTTTTTTATAGATGAAAAAGGCAAAACCGTGGACCCTTCAATACTTCGAGGAATTTTGGCAAGAATATTTCTGCGAGGAAATTCAGGAGCAAAAATTTGTTATGATATTAGGCCGGGAAGGATTACAAATGATCTGATTGAAGAAGGTAGGGGGGTGCCGGTGGTGGCAAGAGTGGGGCATTCTCTAATTAAGGAAAAGATGAGAGAAGTTGGGGCGATCCTCGGGGTGGAATCGTCCGGTCATTTTTTCATAAAAATGCCTCATGGAACATACGAAGTTCCAGACATAATGATTCTCAAAGTTCTTCAAGAGTTGTCTGAAAGCGGAAAAACATTAAGTGAGTATGTTCAGCCGTTACAAAAATATTATCGTCCTGGAGAGATTAATTTTGAGGTCAGCGATAAAGATGGCGTGTTTTCACGACTGCGAGAGAAATATGGCAAAAATTTAAAGTATGATTTTGACGGCCTGTCTTTTGAATGGCCTGATTGGTGGTTCAATGTCCGCGCTTCAAATACGGAAAACAAAATCCGCCTTAATTTGGAGGCGGTGAGCGAAAGTGTGATGAAAGAAAAAACAGAAGAGGTGAGTGGGTTAATTAAAGGCTAGGTAGCTAACTTGTTAGAGGGATCCTTCTGCTCGCGCGGCTCGCTCAAGATGACATAACATGCGAATATCGCGTCACTTCACCTCCAACAAATCATGCGCCCCGCTTTCGCGCGAACCGGCCGAAGTAATTTGCACAAAATCACTATTATTTTGCAGTTCCGAAATGGTGTGCGAATTGGTATAGCTCATACCGGATTTTAACCCGCCCACCAGTTGTCCAACCAACTCCGCCACCGGCCCTTTATACGGCACAATGGACTCCACGCCTTCAGGCACCACTTCGCTTAAATTTTTATTTTCTTGCTGAACTTTTTGACGGCGCTGCGCCACCGCGAAACTGGCGCTGCCGCGGCATACTTTATATTTTTTTCCCCCGCGGGTCATTACTACGCCCGGACTTTCTTTTGTTCCAGCCAGCAATCCGCCCAGCATCACGCTATCCGCGCCCGCGCCCAAGGCCTTTACAATATCTCCGGATTTTTGTATCCCGCCATCGGCAATCACCGGCACGCCATATTTTTTCGCTACTTCCGCGACTTCCATTACCGCTGTCAATTGCGGCACCCCGCAACCGGTTACCAAACGAGTGATACAAATCGTGCCCGGACCTACCCCTACCTTTACCGCATCCACACCCGCCTCGCACAAGTCCCTGGCCGCTTCGGCTGTGGCAATGTTGCCCGCGATTATTTGCGTGCCACCGCATTTTTCCCGTAAATTTTTTAAAGCGTTAAACATCATTTCCGAATGTCCGTGGGCAATGTCCACCACCAGCACGTCGGCTCCGGCTTTTACTAATTCTTGCGCCCTTTCCAAATAATCGCCATGCACGCCAACGGATCCGCCCACCATCAACCGTCCGCCTGCGTCTATATTGGCCAACGGATAATCAATTAAATTTTTAATATCATCCGTGGTAATCAAACCGATAATCACATTATTTTCATCCACCAGCGGCAATTTTTCAATTTTGTATTGCGACATTTTTTCTCTGGCTTCGGCAAAATGAGTATTTCTGTCCCCAACAATTAATTTTTCTCTAAAGGTCATTACTTGCTCCACCAACTGATTGTCGTCGGTGACAAAAATAAAATCGCGTTTTGATAAAATACCTTTTAATTTACGATCACCATTGG
>JBBTQE010000041.1:5575-15573 GCA_038065775.1 Patescibacteria group bacterium | reverse complement strand
TGTTGGTTAAGGGTTGACAATTTCGGGACTAGCGAAAGGATGTTGTGGCCCAGTTGATGGGCTGTGGTGCGCGGTGAGTCCTGTGAGCTGAAAGGGGGGTTTGATGACGTTATTATTGTAGCAACGGCGCAACGCGCGGAATACACGGCAATCTGCGCGCCGAGACAACAGCGGAAGAGAGCTTCCGCGAGTCGTGAAGGCCCCATACGGCCTCGTCGCGGGAAAGTATGGCGGGAAGAGCTGATCACCTGGCTTGGCAAGCAATGATCAGCCGCCACCCTGTCGTCATGGGTAGCCAGACCGGGAAGGCTGGAAACCGGTAGCAGTCCCGGAAGGTGCGTGCACAAGTAGCGCGCACCCTTCCACTAAGATTTTTTTCTAAGAAGAAGGTCTTAGTGGAAGTACAAGCGAGTTTGACAGCTCGTTTTTTTTATTGTAAGTTAACTTCATATTTATTCTAAAATTAGCAAAATATATGCTTACTTTGAAACAGGTGTATGACCTTGGGATAAAGCTTGGCATTCAAGCTGATCCGCGCGGGCAGAAAAGAGTAAAAAATTATTTGGAAAGGGCAAAAAAAGAATTTGAGGATTTAAAGCCCGAGGAAAAAAAATATTTTGATCAGGAGAAATTGGTTAATCCATATGACGACTGTCGCATTCACGCCGGTGATTTGAAATCAAGTCTGAAGCGAGTCCTCGCTGGGATTGATGTCGGTCCGGGAGAAATTTTATTGGCCACGCAATTAAACGAGCGCGGCAAAAAAATTGACGCGGTAATCGCCCATCATCCGGTCGGCGGAAGTTTGGCCGCTTTGCACGGAGTGATGGATATGATTGTTGAGGTTTATGAAAGTCTGGGAGTGCCCGTTCATGTCGCGGAACGGATAATGGAAGAAAGAATTAAAGAAGTTGGGCGCGGTATTCATCCGATAAATCATTATCAGATTATAGATACCGCTAAAATCATGGGCGTGAATTTAATGAACATACATACGCCGACTGATAATTTGGTTACAAAATTTCTTGAAGATTTTTTGGCAAAGAGAAAACCTCAAACAGTGGACGATATTATGAAAGCGTTGATGGAAATCCCCGAATATCAAGAAGCAAAAAAAAGGGGGGCTGGTCCGAGCATTTTCGCCGGCAGTCCGAAAAATAAAGCGGGCAAGTTCATTGTTGAGATGACTGGCGGAACAAACCCTTCAAGCAAAGTTTATCAGGAGCTTTCCAAGGCAGGCATCAGCACCATAGTCGGCATGCACATGCGCGATGACGCGCGCGACAAGGCCAACGAATTTCACATGAATGTTTTGATAGCCGGGCACATGTCTTCGGATTCTTTGGGGATGAATTTGTTTTTGGATGAACTGGAGAAAAAAGGCGTTGAAGTGGTTCCTTGCAGTGGTTTGATACGGGTTAGCAGAAACAAAAAAATTTAATTAAAGTAGCAAAAAAATTATGAAAAAAACCGCTATTATTTTTATTTTGATTTTATTGGCAACCGCTCTGGGGTGGATTTATTATAAGAAAAATTTGAAATCTGGTTTTGAACAGCAGACAAAAATAGACGCGACTGGTAGTGCCGCAACAAATTTGAAGCCATGGGTTGAGGTTTTAAGCTCTAAAGTGTTTGAGATCAATGCCAGCGGGACAGTTTTGAGGGAATTGGAAACCGGCGACGAAGTTGACGCCGGCAGTATTATTAAGACAGATGCCACAGGTTTGGTAAACATATATTTTGCGGAAGGTTCCGTGGCCAGACTTGATTCCGATACTGAATTGAAAATTAATGAGGCGAAGTATAATCCGGAAGACGAGAGTTTGGTTGTAAAAATTTTCTTGGTTGCCGGCCGTGTTTGGTCGAAAATTTTGGGTTTGACGACACAGGACGCGCAATGGCAAGTTGACACGGCAAACTCGGTGGCTACAGTGCGCGGAACAGCGTTTGGAGTTGAGTACGAAGGAGGCAGAACAAGCATTTTGGGTTCGGAAAATAATGTTGCCGTAAGATTCAAACATCCGAAGACCAGAAAAATTTTAGAAGAGAGCGTGGAAATTATTCCAAATAGCTTCATTGAAATAGACGACAGCATTATTGATGGAATCGCGGAAAAAAGAATAATGGCCGCGCGAATTTTGCGGAGAATCGCGCCAAGCAATTATTTAATGAGACAGTGGGTGCGCAGAGCGAGAACAGCCGACTCTGAATTGAATTTAATATTAAAACAGGAATATATTGAGGCCATTGATTCAGTTAGAGTTGGCACCACGACCGCCACATCCAGTCAGATTCAGAATACAACGATTGACACGTCGGCAACTATCACAATTTCACCCAACCTTTTAAACCTATCTTCAAGTTCCAGCCCAACAAATAATTTAAAAACAGCTCCATAAATATGAAGCTGAAGTTTCTTTATTTTGTTCTCGCGCTGGCTTCGGCCGGTCTGATTTGGCTTTCATTTTCCGCAGGCATGTTTTCAGGAGTAGAAAATATGTCAGAAGATATTCTTTTGCCTGCCAGACCTGTCAGCGGCGATGTCGTTATTATCACAATAGATGATGAATCAATAAATAGAATTGGACAGTGGCCATGGCCAAGAAAAGTTTTTGCCGACGCATTTTTAAAAATTAATAATCAGGCGCCGCTTGCATTGGGTCTGGATGTTATTTTTGCTGAACCTTCAAGAGTCGGAAGCGCCGATGATCAATATTTGGCGGATGCGCTCAAACAGTTAAAGTATCCGATAGTCATGCCTGTTGAGTCGGAAAATTTGTTATTAAATTATAATGCCCCGTCTCGAGCGACCAGACTGCTTTATCCGCTTGAAATTTTTAGACAAAAAAATGTTTCGTTGGGACATGCGAATATTATAACCGACAAAGACGGCGTGGTCAGAAGAATTCCTTGGCAAATACAGACAAGCGGCATATTGCCAGAACTTTATGATTCTTTTGCTTATGCCACAGTTGAGCAAAGCGGAAAAGAAATTTTAAATAAAGAATCGCTGTGGAGCATTGATAAAATCGCTTTTGCCGCGCCAACGGGGGTTATTCGCAGGATACCTTTTTGGAGAGTGATGGAGCAAGATGTCGGAAGTATGCTCGCGAATAAAATTTTGTTTGTCGGCGTTTTCACGGCTGACTTGCACGACGCGAAACCAACTCCGATGGCCAAAGAAAAAGATATGCCTGGAGTTGAAATTCAGGCAAGCATCGCCAATATGTTGCTGATGAATTACAGATTAAAAACATTAAGCGGCGTGGCGACTTTTGTTTGGATTCTATTGGCAGCTTTTATTCCGGCAATTTTCTTCTTCTTTTTTAAGCGTTCGCGCGTCGCGGTTGTCTTGAGCGTTGTTTTGGGCGCAGTCTATTTTTTTGCCATTGTTTTTCTATTCCAATACGGTATTTCCGTAAATTTGATTCATATTTCATTGGCCTGGATTTTATCCACGATTGTTTTGTTCGGGTATAGACATTTTGTTGCGGAGAGAGAGCGGAGAGGATTAAAAAATGTATTTTCAAAATACGCGTCCAAGGAAGTTGTCAGTGAAATTTTAAAAGATCCTGGCCGGGTTAAGTTGGGCGGAGAAGAAAAAGAGATCACAATATTTTTTTCGGATATCAGAAGTTTTACGACCTGGTCGGAACAGACCACTCCGAAGAAACTGGTCAGTATTTTGAACAGATATTTCACGGCGATGTCGGAAGAGGTACTGAATAATGGCGGTGTTTTAGATAAGTATATCGGCGACGCGATAATGGCTTTTTGGGGCGCGCCGATTGGCGATCCGGAGCAAGCGGATAAAGCAATCACAGCCTCGCTTTCAATGCTTGAAAAACTTAAAAAATTAAATGTCGAGTTGAAGGCCGAAGGCGAGCCGGAAATAAAAATTGGTATCGGGCTTTTCACCGGCCCGGCAGTCGTTGGAAATGTTGGTTCTGAAAAAAGGTTTAATTATACAGCAATTGGTGATACAGTGAATGTAGGGTCGCGCCTTGAAGGGCTTACAAAGGAGTACAATGTGCAGTTGGTCATTGGAGAGACGACTAAAAATAGGGCCAAAGGAAGTTATAATTTTAAATTTTTAGCCTCTGCCGCGGTTAAAGGGCGGGTGGAGCCGATAAATATTTACACCATTGAAGTATGATCTCAATTATAAATGGGAAAGTTGTTTCAAAAGACGGCGGACTGTTGACGGTTGTCACGGCCGGCGGAGTCGGATATGAGGTGACTACAAATATTAATTCCGCCAAACAATGGGATGTTGGTTCTGAAGCGCATATTTTAACTCATTTGGCAGTGCGCGAAAACGCCATGGAGTTGTATGGTTTTTCAGAACACGAGGAGAAAAATCTTTTTGAAAAATTTTTGTTGGTGAGCGGGATTGGACCTAAAACCGCGATGCACTTATTGTCTTTGGGTTCGGTTCAGGAAATTTCTTCCGCAATCGCGCGAGGGGATCTGAATTACCTTACGAACGTGAGTGGAATTGGGAAAAAGACCGCCGAAAGGATAGTCGTTGAGCTGAAGTCTAAAGTTTTGGATTATAATTCTGGGGCTAGCGAAATTGGTAACAGCCAGCTGGGAGATGTTGTCGCCGGGTTGGAGGCGTTAGGGTATTCTGCTACCGAAGCTAGGGAGGCGGTAAAAAAATTAGACGCCGCCGGCAAGACAAGCGAGCGGTTGCTTAAAGAAGCGTTAAGAGCGATTAAATAATTTAAATTACCTTAATTTTTCTCTCAACAGTTTTTCTGCTACAACCGGGTCAGCCGATCCTTCGGTTGCTTTCATCATCATGCCGATTAAAAATTTGAGGATTGGCTCTTTGCCAGTTTTGAATTGTTCCACCTGTTTGGGATAATTTTTTATTACTTCATCCACTACCGAGATTAATTTTCCTTCGTCGCTGATTTGGCCATAACCATTTTCTTCCATAATGTGGGTGGGGTCCATATCCACTCCTGAATCAAGCATTTCCACTAGAATTTTTTGCGCGTTTGTTGAGTTTATTTTGTTTGTATAAATCAGCGCGACAAGCTCCGCAAAATTTTCTGGTTTTAATTTTAAAATTTTGATATCATTTTTTCGATCAGCCATGGCACCCATCAATTTGCTGGTCATCCAGCCGCCGGCTAATTTTGCCAGTTGTGTTGATACGTGCGTGTCATTGTTATCTGCCTTAAAATCATGTAGCCATTCGGTAAGTTCGCTCATAACTTGTTCAGCATATTTGGACCATTTTTCATCGGATGTTAAAATTTCCGCGTCAGCGTAAGAGAATCCGTATTCATCTCTAAAGCGAATTCTTTTTTGTTGCGGTAATTCCGGCAATTCAGCTTCGTCGGCGATTTGCATTGGATGAAATGGGGGAATATCCGGTTCCGGAAAATATCTGTAATCAGCGGCCGTTTCTTTTTCTCTTTGCATTATCGTTTCTCCCTTGTCATCATTCCAGCCGCGAGTTTGCTGTTTCCATATTTCGCCGTCTTCCAGCATTTTAATTTGTCTTTTTATTTCAAATTCAATCGCTTTTTCAACCGCCCTGAACGAGTTGATATTTTTTACTTCAACCTTGTGGTTTAATTTATAATCACCAACCGGTTTGATAATCCCTTTTTCGTTTTTAAATTTTCCTTCTTCTTGAACAGAGATGTTCGCTTCACAGCGCATGTGGCCTTTTTCCATATCCGCGTCGCTCACGCCCAGAGCCCGAAAAATCATTTGCAATTCTTGGCAATAGGCTTTGGCTTCAGTCGCGCTTTGCACATCCGGTTCCGAAACGATTTCCACCAACGGAACTCCGGCGCGGTTAAAATCAACCAGCGTGCTACGGTTTGAGTTGTCATTCTGAGGTGAAGCCGAAGAATCTCTTTCGGTTCGGAGGGATCCTTCACTACGTTCAGGATGACCCACTGCGTGGGTCAGTTTTGCCGTATCTTCTTCAAGGTGAACGCGAGTTATTCCGACGCGCGCTTTTTCGCGATGATTTTTCCCGGGTAAAAATTCAAGCTCAATAAAACCTTTTTCTCCGATTGGCTGATCGTATTGGGAAATTTGGTAGGCCTTTGGCAAGTCCGGATAGAAATAATGTTTGCGGTCAAATTTGCTTTCGTCGGCGATTGCGCAATTTAAAGCGCGCGCGATTTTTGTTGCCCATTCAATCGCGACTTTGTTCGGAACAGGCAAAGTGCCAGGTTGGGCGGTGCAGATTTCGCAGATATTTGTGTTCGGAGCGTTGCGGTCAGGATCATTTTTGCACGAACAAAACATTTTGCTTTTTGTTTTAAGCTCAACATGAATTTCCATGCCGATAATAGGAATGAGTTTGGGCATAATTTTACTTGTCATTGCGAGGAGCAACGCGACGACGCAATCTCTTGTGTTTTGGTTTAAACATGAGATTGCCACGCCCCCGTAAGGGGCTCGCAATGACAATACCGTATCATTTTTTTGTTATTTTCGCAAATAAACCCGATCCCGTAGCAATAAGCTACGGGATATCTGGGCGGATTTTTTAGAAGTAGTGTCGGCTCCGCCGACCTTATTTATACTTATTGCCCGCTTACTCTGTGGCTTGCCACAGAGTAATTGCGGTCTTCTAATAAAAAACCCTGCTTTGGGCAGGGCTTCTTTTTTATGAGTTTGTCGGAGAAGTGCGGGTTTCCTTGGCGCTAAGGTAGAGAAGAACGCTAGCCAGCGCCGTCATTGGAGCAATTAGGACACTTGCTGAAGAGTTTAAAATATTGAACAATAAAACCGATCCTAATTTTCCAAAGATCCCGGCAGTTTCAAGCCTCCCGACCAAAAAACCAATGCCGTAGTTTAACGCGACGCTTATAATTACAAAGACAAACCCGGGCGCGAGCGCTCTCCAAAATATCGCCCACCACCTGCCGACCACCAATTCTTTACTTGCCTTGAGCGCGTTAAAGCCTTTTTTATCTTCAAACACGACAGCGTAAAAGGCGAAACCATACCAAAGTGAAAAAATAATTCCCGGGATCACAAGCAAGATTGTGCCGCCGAGTACAATAAGACTAGCCAAAATGGATGTGTAGATTACGGGCCAAATTAAACCATGTGATTCGGAAAAAACAGATTTCCAATGCTGTTCTTGTCCGGTTACGCAATTTTTAAGTTCTTTTGCCAGGGAGATAGACGCCCAAAGCAGAAAAACCATGCCGGCGGCGAAAACGAGAATTATTATTATACTGCTGATAAATGAAGACGAGGGAATGTAAACCTGCAAGTATAATGAAATTACGCTAAGGGCTGACAGGATAACCGTAGGGAGAAGCAGTGAAATCATGTAAGGCAAAAATTTTCGCCAGCATTTTTTATAATTTACCCAGCTTTGTTTTATTATTTCTCCAGCTGTGATGAGCATATTTATTGGTTAAGATTTAGTATATTTTTTAGAAGTTTAACGGCCTCTTGTTTCATTATATCAATTTCGGCCTCGGCGTTCAAGCGTTCAATTTTTGATCCTCTGCTTGTGAAGAGATTTTGGAATTCCTCTGAAGCGAACATTTTAATTGATTTCTTCTGAAAATCAATTTTTTCAAAGATTGCGTCATCGTGTTTTTCCGATCTGCCGCCTATTCTTTTCAGCGCTTCCTCGGGAGAAATTTCCATCAAGACCAAATGATCGGGCCTGTTTTCCAGAGCCAGTTTGTTTCCCTGGAAGTCGCTTAAATATTCAAAACTAAAATCCGGATTTTGAATTTGTTGGTAACAAAGACTTGTGCTGACCCCCCGATCCTGAATAATTACTTTTTTATTTTGTAGCAACGGAATAAGAAGTTTGGTGTAAAGCACGAGCCGATCCAGCGAAAATGCCTCTGCGATTGCCCGCGCGGAATAATCAGTGCCGGTTTTTATCAATTCTTCGCGAATTACTTTGCCGACGCCGGTGTAAGTCGGTTCACAGCTAAAAATAAAGTCGTATGATTTCAGTTCGTCCAATTCCGGGTATTTGCCGGTTGTTTGCCAATATTGTTTTAAATCAAAAATCGCGTTGCCTTCGGCGGTTAAAGAATCTTTCCACGCCTGAATGACCGTGCTTTTTCCACTTCCATCCGGGCCGTCGATCATGATGAACATAGCTATTTTTTTGGAGCGTAATTAAATTCCGGGTTAAACATTGTTGAAGCCCACGATGCCGTGCCTTCTTCCATGTTTACTTTGATGTATTTTGCCAGCAATGGCTGGATATCATTTAATTTATGCCAGCAAGCCTGCGCGATGCGTCGATAAGAAATATGCCCTTTTTTGCCGCTACGCAGAGAAATGAAATGATGAAGCTCCCGCAAATTCCAGGTGAAAAGCGTTCTTTTTCTAAATCCGAGCGGGACCACATATTGCGCTTCGTGCGGAAACCTTGGATAAATTTTATGGTACAGTTCCACGGCTTTCTGCATTACTTCGGTATAATTTTTTTCCAATCCAGCATCCTTTATTTCATCAGGTGTGTCATATCCATGAATAACCGTGACCGCCTGGTTTGTTTGCGTGCACATTCTGTGGCGTTGGATGTCTCTAAATGCTCCGTAGTCCATCAGAATATCAAAAGTATAATAGACATGTTCAAGCTCTCGTAATGGCGCGTGGTATGACTCTCTTTTTTTTAGGGATTCATCTATAATTTTTTCTTTTTGTTCGCGGGGCATGTTTTTGACTTTTGCTAAAATTTGTTTGTATGGCTGTGTTGCAAATCTGTAGACGATCGCCGCAACAAGTTTATCTTCTGCGTCGGTGTCAAAATCCACAATCTCAACCGGCATTGACCCGGCAGGTTGTTCTGTAAAAATTTCTTGGCTTATCGAGCTAAGTTCCGGAAGAGTTTCTTTGAGATATGTGTTTGCGTCGGCGAATTTTATTAAGGTGGGAGTAATTTTTAAGGCCTCTTGTTTCAGTTCAGCGCCGATTTCTTGCATTTCCGCGAGCGGATGCGAGAGGAGTTTCGTAATCGCGTATTCCAGCGATCGCGCGTTCATTGTTATGCCAAGATTGGTTAGGGTGGCGGTAGGGAGCATGTAGCGAGTGTTGTCGCAGACCCTCGCTTTTATGGTGGCGTTATATGCTTTTTCGTTTTCATCCGGGTTCAATGGGTATTTTTTTAAGATGAATTCTTTCATCGGCGCATTCATTTGAGTGTAAGCGTCATAAATAAAATTCATCGTATTTTCATACTCAACTCCAAGGTAGGACTCCATTATGTTTTTTGATTTGTAGTAGCGATTTCTGTCAAAAACTTGGTAGCGGGTGGATTTTTCGGTGTATGAAGCCAGGCGATTATCTTCCAAAACTTTTGTCGCCAGAATAGAGACATTTTCTACGGCCATATGCAGGGTGGCATGTTCTGCAACACTGCTGTGTCCGTAGCCCACTACCCACTTTTCATGAAAATCAGCCGATTTTTCATCGGTCAGCTCCGCGGCTATGCACGCGAAAGAATCGGGCGAACGGGAACACTTTGCAAACGCAACAGAAACCACTTCAGGTTTTAGATGGTCCAAAGAATAAATTGACCTTTCGCTCTTACTTTCTTCCATAATTTAAGTTAAGGACATATCCAAATACGCGCGCATAAAATACTATTTTACCTCTTCAAGATCGTCGTCAGAAAGAGGAATTATCCCTGTTTCAATTCCTGGGTTGGTTCCATCGGCGAATTTTGTTGTTGTAGCTTTATTTTTTAATTCCGCCAAAGATTTTATACCTGTTTTTTTGGCCAGTCGTTCTAAAGTAGCTTTGTCGGTTGGCATAAATCTCGCGCCACCTTTCATTTCGACACCGGGAAGACCTTTCTTACCCAATTTTTTATATGCCTCCGCGCTCATATTCTCTTCTCCCATATACTTTAAATTAATGAATTAGTTGCTAGTAAGTAAATTTTATGCCGCTTTTGCCGCCAGAGAATCTTTTGTTGTTTCCATCCAATGATTTACAATATCAAGCTGTGCCTCAAAAAACGCGTCTAATAGCAT
>JBBTQE010000041.1:0-5475 GCA_038065775.1 Patescibacteria group bacterium | reverse complement strand
CTGATGATTGCCTGTTCCGGCGCAATATTGTTTAATCGTTTTTGTATCTCCTTTTTTGCTTCGTCGCTCGTAGAAAAAAAATCTTTTTCGATTTCTGCGGGGCTTTTATTGTTTGTAAACATCTCTAAGAAAAGGTTTATGGCCACGAGCGCATTTTCATATGGCGTTAAATTTTCATCCGACCCATTTGGGTTTAGAGAATCTAGTTTTTTTGTCAGAGCGGCAATTTCATTTGGTGAGAAATTTTTTAAATCAAAATTTTGTAATTTTGAAACAGCGTTCGTTTTTTCAATGTTGTTTATTTCTGCCATCTTTTTCACGGACTCTTCTTTGTCTAATTTTTCGATCTCCTCTCCGATTGATTGTAAAATAGCATCAAAACGCTGTTGGGTGTTTTTGCCTTCTTCGTCCAGCGCGCCTAACGCGCTTGTAATATCTTGATCAGTAATATTGATTTCAGTTTTGATGCCGCTTCCTTTTGCCCATCGGTTGGCTTTTTCTTTTAACCAACCAAGCCAATCTGTTGCGCCCTTTGGTTCAAGCGATGCTTCGGGTGGTTTTTGTTCGGCTTCGTGGCTTGGCATCGTTTCAACATATGGTGGCATATTACGCGTTTTTAATCTTATTTTTTATATTGACAATTTTTTTGTCATCCATCTGTTTGACGGCTTTGTTGGTCAATTCTCGTTTCTTTTTTTGGATTTTTTCCATTTCTTTTTGGAATTCTTTAAAGGCGTCATTTGCCTGTTTTAACAGTTTTTTTAATTTTGTTTGATTTGTGTCCATATTAAAAATTTTACGATCCCGTACTCCCAAAACCGCCCCGACTCTCCTGTTTAATTATATCAACTTCTTCCCATTCCGCGCAATCCACACGCATAAAGGCGGCTTGGCCCACCCGTTCGCCTTTTTCCACCTTCACCGCTTCTTCGGTAAAATTATATACCTGCAACATTATCTCATCTTTTTCTCCGTGGTAGTCCTGATCAATTATACCGATGCCGTGAGGAACCATCAAGCCCTTTTTTCTCGGCGTGCTTGAGCGCGTTACAACCGTGAGCATGTATCCCTTTGGAATCTCCACAATAATGTTTGTGGGAATCAGCGCGATTGATTTTGGCGAGATAGCTACATCCTCGCGGCTGTACAAATCAAAAGCAACCGAGCCGGCGGTTTGATAGGCGGGCATGGGTAGGGAAGTGTCTATTCGCTTAATTTTGACCTTCATATTCGAAATGAGTGAGTTAAATAGCCGGCGAGACGATTATAAACCGCTTGCGAGTTATAATTGTCGAGCCGGGTATTTATGAGCGAATGAGAATATATGCGGCTTTAGCCCCTATAATTATATTTTTTTACCAGCGCGTCTAGTTTTTTATGAAATTCTTCCAGACTGCCATTGTTATCAATGTGTTCAGTTGCGTTTTTTACAACATCTAAAATGCTTAGCTCTGTTGTTCTTTGGTGGTCAGCCATGAATTGTTCAAATGTTTTTGTTTTGTCATCAACTCTTTGGCCGCGATTGACTATCCTGTCGTATCTGACTTTTGGGTCGGCAAAAAGTTCACACAGGACATAATTTGGGAATTTGGAAAGATATTCCACATCAGCCATCCGTCGGGCATTTGAAACAACAATAAGATTATTCGGGTCGTTTTCCACATCTTTTGCCATTGTTTTGGCCATGATGTCTTCTCCAAATGAACCCCTGATTATTTCCGACATCTTTATAAGGTTGTCGCGGTTGAATTCCAGATGAAATCGTCTTAGCGCGTCTTCAAGCATTGTGGAAAAACTATAAATACTGGCGCGGTGCGCGGCTTTTAGATATAGTGCCGCAGTATCTTTTCCGCTTGCCATTAGTCCTGAAAAAACAAGAATAATTTTATTGGTTTGCATAGGCCTGAATTTCATCTTTAAAAAATTCTATCTGAATTCCAGCTTGTTTAAACATTAATTCGCTTTCTGATCCGGCATGGTATCTTTTTTCACAAACAATCCTTGCTATTCCGGCGTTTACTATCATTTTTGCGCAAGCCGGACATGGGGTCATGCGGCAATATATCGTGCCATTGTTGATTGACACTCCGAGTTTTGCGGCCTGAACAATCGCGTTTTGTTCGGCGTGGGCGGTACGCATGCAGTGTTGGCTTTGGTGCCCGTCTTCATGAGTGACTGTTTTCATCTGGTGGCCTATCTCATCGCAATGCGGCATGCCTTTTGGCGACCCGACATAACCGGTTACGAGGATTTGTTTGTCTCGCACGATCACGCAACCCGCCCTGGCTCTGTCGCAAGTCGCTCTTTTTGACACGGCGTTCATTATTTCCATAAAATATTCGTCCCATGTTGGGCGAATATATGGTGTCTGGCCTGCTTCTGTCATATAGTTGAAGTAAAAAATATATGTTAAGTCTAACAAATAAGCATGGCTTTTGCAATATATGCGCCGCGTTTCAAAGGACGGTACGCGGCATGGTTACGATAAATCAAAAAACAGGGTTTTAGCCCTGTTTTGGATAGATTTTTATGCTCTGTAAATTTTTTAATTGGAAGTTAGGAATTGCCGCTTGTTCATATTGGGTGTTGGCCAATTTTTTCCATTGCTCATAAGATAAAATTCTTTCCACGAGCTCGTCGCCATCGCGTTCTAAAATTCCATATCCGCACCAAAATTTGATCGCCGAATTTTTGCACGAGCCAAGCGGAATTGTCTGGGGAGAAGGCCTGGAGCTTAAAACGATTTTGTCCGGCGGATAAACCGTGATTATTTTTTGGAGAACTTTTCTGTATGCTTCGTGAAAAATCACGGCCATTTCAAGTTTTTTTTGTTTTTCCGTTTCGGTTAGTTCGGTAAAATCTTCCACACCGTCAAATTTGTAATTTAATTTGGATGTCTTTAACATTTTTTCCCGCTTAGCTTCGTCACCCCACATTTCTGTTATATTTAATTCAGAAACCAATCTGTTAATTTCCTCGTCAAATTCATCTCCGTAAAAATCTCCGATTCTAATAAGTTCGATTTTTAAGTTCGCCGGAAAAAATGGCTTAAAACATTCAATTAATTTTCGGAAAGAATCAAGGTAATTTTTCAAGTCGTTTTTTTGGATATTATTCATCCTTTCTATAATAATATCATCAGAAAAAAATTGGAAAATCACGCCGGGCTCGTGCGCTGACAAAATACTTGAAATGTATTCGCAAAAATAGGCGATTGCAAAAAATTCAGACCAGTCAACTTCCGGGGCGGTGTCAAAGCGCCAAAGTTTATAACCGCCAAATGGGAAGGCAAATTTTATAGGGGAGTTATTTTTTATGCTTTTATCAACAACACTGGTTAAACGATTCATTACTTCACCATCAACGGACCATTTTTTGAATTTTTTTGAGAGCAATTTTTTAATTATAAAATCCCGCTTTCCTTTTTGAAGTATTTTTTTATCTTCTTCAGTCAGGCAGTATTTTGAGCAGGTCTGCAGTTGATTTAAAATGAATTCGGCAGGAAACATAATTGAGATGCGGGTAGGAGTTGAACCTACGTTTCCCTCTTTGCAGAAGGGCGCCTAAGCCGCTCGGCTACCGCATCGTCATAATTTGCAGTAAAATTGGCTTTTGTATTTTTCAACTTCTATTATAATTTTTTTGGCGACCGATAATGTGTAAGCCGGTCTTGTGCTTAGGGCTGTTTCATGACATAGCATAATGCAATCAGCGCCATCTAACACGATATTTGTTAGGTCCAAGATATCGGATCGCATCGGAATGTAATTGTTTATTGTTCCTTCAATAATCTGGGAAGAAATGATGACTTGCTTTTTGTGTTTTTTGATCGTTCCAATCATTTCTTTTTGCAAAGTTCCAAGCCGTTCAAATGGAAGGGCCACCCCGAGTTCTCCGCGATTGATTAAAATCATGTCGTAGAATGGATCTTGGCAGATTAGCTCTAAATTCTCAACACCTTCTCTGTCTTCAACCCTCACCATAATTTTCGGTTTCCATTCGTATTTGGACAAGTTTTTAATTTTTACATTGGTATTGACGTTTACAAAAGGAATGGAAATAAGCTGCGGTTCGGCTTCTCCAAGCTTGTCTAGAATCATTTTGCATTTTTCCAAATATTTATCTTCCCCGGCGTCTTTTATGAGATTTATTCCGTGTGTCGCTTGTATCAGTCCGTGATTCAAGACTTTCGCCTTGATTGTGTCATTATTAAGGATTTCAAAAATTTGGATAGCGATTTTTCCATGGTCGATCGTTGTTATTTGATTGACATAAACTTTTTGCGCGAGATTTTTTGTGTCAACCTGGATTATTTGTTCATCATTGACTTCCGGCGAAGCGGAACAAAGGGTGATTTCGTCGTTTTCATTTACCTCTCTCGGTTTAATGCTCCCGACTAGGCGCACCTTGTTTGATGGCAGGTTGGCGATTACCTTTGCCGAGGAATTAAGTTCATCAATAATTTTTATTCCGTCTTTAATATGTTCTATATTTTGTTCGATTGTGCCATAGTTAAAACTATACCTTATGGCATCTGCCCCGGCCAGAATGATTTTTTTGACGCTTTCTTCGGAATATGTTTTCAGTCCAACTGCCGCGATAATAATCATATATAGTTTTAAATCCACCCCGGTAGGGGTGGAATAATTTTACACACTTACTTTTATCGCCGGCCCCATCGTTGAAGACAGCACGAGATTATTTATAAATGTTCCTTTGGCTGTGGCAGGCTTTGCTTTTTTAAGCGCCTCCAGAAACGCGTTTAAGTTTTCTGTGAGTTGATTTTCCGCGAAGCTCGCTTTGCCGATCGCTTGGTGCACATTTCCGGTATCATCATTTTTGAAAGTGACCTTGCCTTTTTTTGTCTCCTCAATCATTTTTTTGATGTTCGGGCCGACCGTCTCTGTTTTTGGGTTTGGCATCAAGCCTTTTGGCCCCAAAATTTTCGCGATAGACGCCAGTTTAGGCATCATGTCCGGAGTGGTAATCGCCACTTCAAATTCAATCTTGCCTGTGTCTTTTATTTTTTTGATTTCCTCTTCTCCATAAACGAAGTCAGCGCCAGCTTCTTTGGCTTCTTTTTCTTTTTCAGCGGAAACAAAAGCGGCTATTTTTTTTGTTTTTCCGGTTCCGTGCGGCAAAACAACCGTAGCTCGCACTTGCTGTTCGGTTTTTTTGGTGTCAATGCCCAAATGGGCATGCGCCTCTATTGTGGCGTCAAATTTTACGCCAGAAGTTTCTTTGGCCAATTTAATGGCTTCCTCTGTTGAGTAAATTTTATTTGTGTCTACCTTGGCCCTTGCGGCATCCATCCGTTTGGACATATCTTTGAAGTTATGTGGTTCAAACCCTCGGGATGTGCCGAGGTCCCACTTAAATCTACTTCGAGTATAATTGAAAATCGGAATTTTGTCAAGATATTGTATTGGTACCATACATCTGACACACTCAGAAAAGTATGGGTAAACGATTGCA
>JBBTQE010000040.1:0-4335 GCA_038065775.1 Patescibacteria group bacterium | reverse complement strand
TTATCAGTCCGATAATATTGTTTCGCTGTTCAATCGTGCAGAGAAATAAAATATATTTATTGGGAAGATTGTATTTTTGTCTAGTTTTTTCTTGGTCCATCATCGCATTGGCGAAAATTGACGAAAGGCCCGGGTAAATAACCTTAATTTTCTCCGGCAAGATTTTATAATAATCAACAATGTCGCGTTTTGTGTTTTCCGAAGGCGTTAGAATCAAATCCGCGCGGAGGCATTGTTTTTTTGGGTTGGTGATTTTGTGCCAGAGCCGTTGTTTGGAAGAGTAAAATTCAGGATAAAATTTAAAAGACAGGTCGTGAATTGTCAGAATATGTTTCGTTTTTTTTGACAGCGTCGTGAAATTGATATTGGGCGAAAAAAAATAATCCAGCGGAGTTTTGATGAGCCGGTCTATTTTCGGAAATCCAAAAAATTTTATTGATAAATTAAATAATTTATTCGGCCACCTCGCGATAATGTAATGGACATTTTCCTGTTTCCACGGCGGAATATTTTTTGAAACATCGGAACGTGAATTGTAAAATAAAAAATATTGATTTTGTTTGTCAATTTCAAAAATAGCGTCGAGGAGTTCGTATGTGTACTCGCCAACGCCGGTTCGTTTTTCCGCCATCAGTGGTCTTATATCAACGCCAATGTTCATACTAAGGTTTGCTGATTTACGCCTTTTCTGAATTCTTCCAGCCTGTCTTCAATGTATTTTTTCACGGCATTTTTAAAATGAGTCGCTTCAAATTTCATGGCGTGCTCATGAATTTTTTCGCTGTCCCAATTTTCGTAATTGAAATTCATGAGTTTGTCCAGCAAAGATTCCCATGTTTGTTTGTGAAAAAACACTCCGGTTTCATTCGGAATAACGGTTTCCAGGGCGCCACCCTGCGAGTAGGCGATAACCGGCCGTCCGCAAGCCATTGCCTCAATCGCGGTGATGCCGAAATCTTCAAGTTGCGGGTGGATAAAAGCCCGCGCGCGGGAAAGCAGGCTCATTTTGTCGTCTTCAGAAATCTGTCCCAAAAATTCAATATTATTTTTCGCAATATTTTTTAAGCCGTTCATTTCCGGGCCGATCCCGAAAATTTTTAACGGCCATTTAAGACGATTAAACGTTTTCACGATTAAATCAAATTTTTTATAGCTAACCAACCGACCGCCTGTCGCGAAATAATCGGCGGGTTTCTGCAAAGAGCACGATTTTAATTCAACCGGCGGATAAATAACATCGCTTTCCCGACGATAATATTTATTAATTCTTTGCCGAACTGTTTTTGAATTCGCGATAAAATGATCAACGCGGTCAACGCTCATGCGATCCCAAAGCCGAAGCCTGTGAATAAAAAAAGGCAGGAACCATTTAACAAGCCTGCTCTTTTTTAAATCGGAAATGTAGGAATAATTGTCCGCCCACAGAAATCGCGGGGGAGTGTGGCAATAAGAAATGTGGAGAGTGTTGGGGCTGGTAATAACTCCTTTTGAGAACATGCTTGAGGTGGAAACAACCACATCAAAATCTTTTAAATTGTGTGACTCGGTTGCGATGGGCATTAGAGGCAGATACCATTGAAATGAAGACCGGCCGAATGGCATTCGCGAGAGAAACGATTCACGCACATTTTCTTTGTTAAAAAGAGGAACCTTTTTTTTGTCGTGGATAAGAACAAAAATAGGCGCTGAAGGCCAAATTTCGTGAAAGGATTTCAAAACTCGTTCCGCCCCTCCGTCTTGAGCGAGATAATCGTGAACCAGGGCGACTTTCATAAACGAAATGAGTGAGCAAAGTGACAAGTTTACTTGATCACTTTTGAACGAATGAGTTTATATGGGCAAAGCCCCTATACAATCGAGCCTTTTTTAGTTAAGACGACAAAAGGTGTTTTTATCAAAATAATCAGATCCATGTAAGCGCTCCAGTTTTCGATGTAAAATGTGTCTAAGTTGATTTCTTCTTCGTATGTCAGGTCGCTTCTTCCGGAAATTTGCGACAAGCCGGTAATGCCCGGCTTAATGGCCAGCACTTTTTTGTTTTGTCTTGGATATTTTTCAACTTCGCGCGGCTGGTGCGGGCGCGGGCCGACCAGACTCATGTCGCCGGCGAGCACATTGAAAAATTGGGGGAGTTCATCAATGCTCCATCTGCGTAAAATTTTTCCAAACGGCGTAATGCGCGGGTCGTCTTTAATTTTATAGATCGGGCCGTCTTTTATGCTTTGTTTTTCAATCAGTTTTTCCTCAACGACTAAAGCTTTTTCACCCTTTTTCCCAAACTGCGGGCCGGTGCAATATTTTTTATGCATTGATCTAAATTTTAAAGCATTGAAAATACAGCCTTCCTGGCCAACGCGTTCATTTTTGTAAATCACCGGGAAGCCGGATTCAATTGCGATAATGATCATCGCGAGAATGTAAATTGGAGACAAAAGGATTATCAAAATCAGACTTCCGACCATATCAAAAATCCGTTTGTTTATCCGTCCCCAGCCGTATAAGCGGGTGCGGTGCAGTTCAATAATCGGGATGCCGCCGATAGTGCTCACTGCCATGTTTGTGGAAATGGTGGCAAATAGATCCGCGGAGTATTTGAATCTGATATGGTTTTCGCTGGCGAACTCCACAGCCTCAAGAGTTTCTTCCTCGTTTGCTTTCGGATCCGTGAGAATTAATTCATCGGGTTTATTTGTTAAAATTTTTTTTCTTGTTGAGCTGTCAAAATGTTCAAAGGCGCCGATCAAATTGAATCCAAGTCCGGGATGGCCCGCAATCGCCCGTTTGATTTGGTCGGCAATCGCCTGATTTCCAATGATGACAATTCTGCGAAGACCAAAGCCGATTTTGTTAAGAAGTTTTTTAATCAGCATTATTAAAATTCTTCCGGCGCAAACATAAATAGTGGCGAGCAACCAGCCGGCTAGAACCAAAAAGCGGGAATCAAATTTTTGCAGAGTGAAAAAAACATAAGTGGTGATACCAGCGAATCCGGTGGAGCAGGCAAGAATAGCACGGGTTAGGTCGCGCGCGAGTTTGCGGTTGGGGTCGGTATTGTATAAACCAGAAAGCGCAAAAATAATAATCCAGCCCAAAGCTGTAATTAAAACCAGAGGCCAATATTTATCCCACGGAAGGTCAAATTTTATAGGTCTGATGCTGGTGGCAAAACTTGTATAACGCAAGGCATAGGCGCTAAATCCGGCCAGCATAACCATTAAGTAGTCAATTGGAAGCTGGATGAAGGTAAAAGTGAGTTCAAATTTTTTCATATGGTAATATGGTTGATATTTTACTCTAAAATTAAAAGTTGGGCAAGACATTGACAAAATCATATTTTTATGCTATATTTACCGCGTTCATAGTTGATGATCGCTCCTTGGAAACAGGGGGAGGAAAGTCCGAACGCCCGCGGCGCGAGCCGCGAAAAGGGCAGTGGGTAACACCCACCGTTTTGATGGCAACATCAAAGTAGGGATAGCGGCACAGAGACAATACTAGCGAATTTGAAAAAGTTCGTGAAAGGTGAAAAGTGTATGGAAGTTTTGATTCTCGAGACCAAAGCTACCATACTCCCTCCGGCGGTGACGCCGGAGAGTGCCAAGCCCTGCCTGGCGCAAGAGCAGAGTCCCGACTAAGTCGGGATAAAAAGTTCGCTCGCTAGATCGTATTAGCAATAATACGACCAGAGAAATGATCATCGCCCACAGGAACATTTTGTAAACAAAATGGTTCAGTGCGGTCACAAAATTCGGCTTATAACTATGAACAAAAAAACACCCCGCATTGTGGGGTGTTTTTTTGTTAATTTGTTTTACATTTCAAAAGCTGGTGGAGAACCAATGAGTCCTTCTGCGCCAGTCGGCATGGAGCCAGATGGTGCAGGTTCGGTAGTGACGCCTTGCGGCATCGGGGCTTCCTGTTTCTGTGGAACGAATTTCCTAACGTCGGAATTCATTTCCACTTTTCTAAATTGTTGCGGCCCTTTTTCCCAAGGCATCACCTCTTTTTGACCCATCAATTCAGACATTTTGCGTTCAAATTCTTGGCCAATATTCTCCATTTCATCAAATGCATCTTTAATGGTTTCTTCATCAACATCTCTGGATTTAATTATAACCAAAATTGAATTTCCTTTTTCTTTGACTTGGGCTAATAATTCCTCAAGTTCGGAAGTGTTGATGCCCTGCCTTTTTAATTTTTTGATCATCAATTGAGCTTGGGCCATTTCTCTTTTGAATTCAGAATTGAATTGACCCATGTTTGACATCATATTTAAAACCTTAAAATGTTGCCAAACATCTTCCATTTGGCCGAAGAAGTCGTTTTCGATTAGAT
>JBBTQE010000039.1:0-16512 GCA_038065775.1 Patescibacteria group bacterium | reverse complement strand
AAATGGGCGGGATGTGTCTTCCGCTTTTATTACCGAGTTGCAGGCAGAACCATGGATTCCTAACATGGATTTAAAGCGTATGCCCGTTGATGAACAATTTAAATCAATGAATATAAAACGTTTAAAAAAGACATTGAATTACGCCGCAAAAACCGGGATGCCGCGCGCGTATTTATGGGGAGCGGAATGGTGGCACTGGTTGGAAGTTCAGGGCATAAACGAATTTTCAGATTACATAAAAGAGTTAAAAAAAGAATAATAGTATGATTGATAAAAAATATTTGGGAAAAATTCGCGCCGAGATGCTGTCTTATTCGCGAATGAGAAGAGATATGATAAAAACAGCCGGCGACGCCCAGCATTTGTCAAAGAAAGCAATATTCGCTTTTCAGCGCGATGATAAAAAAGGCGGGGAAGAGTGTTTGAGTCAGGCGGAAAAAATAATTTTGAATTTAACAAATAAATACAAAAAAGATACGGCGATTTTTGAAGAGGGTTTTTACCGCGCGGCGCTGGAGGAGTTTGCGGAGGCTTCAATTTTTTTTCAGTTTTTATCAAAAAAATCGCTTGGCAAAATTCTAAAAATAGAAATTGATCCGGACGTTTTTATTGGCGGATTGTGCGATGTCCCGGGCGAACTTTTGCGTTATGCCATTAAATCGGCTACGGAAAGAAAATTTGATGAAGTAAAAAAATGCCACGATTCCGCGGAAGAAATTATCGGCGAGCTGGTTGATATGGATTTGACCGGCTACAATAGACAGAAGTTTGATCAGGCAAAACAGGCGTTGCATAAATTGGAGCAGGTTGTTTATGAAGTTAGCATGAAAAATTAATATGCTGAAAAAGTTAGCGCATTTTTTGCTGGCGTGGTTTTCCTATTTAAGCTATGGCCGGCCGTCAAAAAAATTGATTATTGTCGGCGTGACCGGCACAAAAGGCAAATCCACCGCATCACGTCTGATTGCTTCGGTTTTAGAGGCCGGAGGAAATAAAGTCGGCCTGCTTTCAACGGTTGAATTTCAAATCGCGGATCAAAGAAGGCCGAATGATAAAAAAATGACAATGCTCGGTAGGGGGCAAATTCAAAAAATGCTCGTGGAAATGGTTAAAGCCGGATGTAAATACGCGGTGGTTGAAACTTCTTCAGAGGGGATTTTGCAGTATAGACATATTGGTTTGAATTATGACGTGGTTGTTTTTACCAACCTCGGCGCCGAGCATTCCGAGCGGCATGGCGGTTTTGAAAATTTAAAAAGGGATAAAGGCAAAATATTTTTTGAATTGTTAAAATATGGCAATAAAATTATAGCCGGTAAAAAGGTTCCTAAAATAGTCATCGCGAATGTGGACGATAAAAATGCCGATTATTTTTTGGGCTTCAAGTCTGATGAAAAATATCGTTTTGGCTTGCTCGCCGAAAATCGGCCGGATTTTTTTGGGGAAGCCGTTGAAGCGGATCAGGCGGGTGTGTCGTTCGTTGTAGGAAATAAAAAATACCGGCTTAATATATTAGGTAAATTTAATGCATATAATGCTTTGGCCGCGATCGCGGTCGGCAAATCCCAGTGTATTTCGGAAGAAAAAATCGCGGAAGGGCTTGCCGGGGTAAAATTAGTTGAGGGCCGCATGGAAGTAATTGACGAGGGGCAAAATTTTAAAGTTATTGTGGATTACGCGCATGAGCCGATGAGTTTGACCGAACTTTTTACGAGTTTGAGGCAGATGGTCGGGGATAAAAAAGTTATAGCTGTCGTGGGATCCGACGGCGGAGGACGGGATAAAGGGAAGCGCGAGAAGATGGGCGAGATTGCCGGCCGTTTAGCCGATCTAGTGGTGATAACCGATGTAAATTGTTTTGACGAAGATCCGCGAGAAATAGCGGAAATGTTGGCAATCGGCGCGCGCAAAGCCGGCAAGAAAGATGGCCTTGATTTGTTTATTGAAGTTGATAGAAAATCAGGGATTGAGAAAGCGATATCGTTGGCGGCAGTAGGCGACGCGGTGGTAATAACCGCCAAGGGCACAGAGCCGTGCGTTTGCGTTTCCGGCGGCAGAAAAATTCCGTGGGACGACAGGGGAGTCGCCCGAGAAATCTTAAAATCAATTGTATGAACTTTTCAAGAAAAATTCATCTTCGCGATGGAGAAAAAATCGTTTCGGTTATCCGTCAATATTCGCTTCCGCATTTGTGGCGTTACGCGATAGGTTTGGTTCCGCTGTTTTTGTCTTCTTTTTTTATGTTCAAGCTTTTTTCTTTTGGCTGGTATGGTTATGGACTTTACGGCTTGGGCATGTTTTTGGGTTTATACGCAATTTTTAAAGCATGGTTTTCAAGCAAGGCCAATGTTCTTGTGATAACTTCCGAAAGAGTTGTTGATATAAACAGAGTAAGCATTTTTGACCTGGAAATTTCTTCGTTTGGTTATTTGGACATCAAGGATGTCGCGGTCAGAAAAAAGGGGGTAATGGCAAATATTTTTAATTATGGCGCTTTGGTTTTTCAGACAAGGAATCAGAATTTGGTCATAGAGTTTTCAAGGGCGCGCAATCCGCAGAAAATTCAAACGCAAATCTTGGAGTTAAGCCAAAATTTCAGAAGTAACAGAAAAGTTTCCGATGTCAGAGCCATTTATCAGAATTTCATAAAAGTAATACCCGATCTTCCGGACGCGGAGTTGCATTATGTGCAAAAAATGATTGAAGAACAATTGCAACCAGCTGGCGAGGTCGAAAAGCAAATGGTATAATAGTTTAAACTGATAATAAAAAGTATGGACTCCGGAGCAGCAGGTAGGAGAAAATTTTTCAGTTCAAAACTTTTTTTATTACTCGCGTTGGCGGCCGCGGTTATGGCCTCCGTTGCTTATGTACGGGCGTTTTACCAAGATTATCAGGTAAGGCAGGAAATTATTCGTCTGCAGGAAGACGCGCGAAATTTTGAGGCTAAAAAAATTCAGCTTTTAGACGTGCTTAAGTATGTAAAATCGGATGAGTTTGTTGAAGAGAGAGCAAGGATGGAATTTAACATGACAAAACCGGGAGAGCAAGTGTTGGTTTTGGACGCGTCACAGCCAAAACAAGCGGATAGACAAGGCGAAGACGCTGTGGTAAGATGGAATAGAATTTCAAATATTTTGAAATGGTGGCGCTATTTTTTTGGGAATCGCAGTTGAATTAAATAAAATTTAATATTTAAGAAGCAAATTTTTATGGACGAATTAAATCATGGAGCGGCTGAAACTCCGGCTCCAAAAACATCGGTCAAAGGAAGAGGTGTTTATTTTTTTGCCGGGCTGGGCTTGTTGCTGGTTATAATCGTCGGAGTCTTTGGGTTTGGAGTTTACAGGGCTTATTCCAAAATGGCGGACGACAAGTTTACTTTGACAGTGGCAAAAATTTTGAATTTGCCGGCTGTAAAAGTTAATAAAAACAAAGTTACTTATGTTCAATTTGTTGAGGATCTCAAGGCCATTCACAAAATGCGCGACTATGACAATCTCCAGCTGGAACAAGGCGCCTCGCCACAACGCGCTCCCGGCGCTAATTTGACCGAAGAGCTAATGAATGAGCAGGTGTTATGGAGATTGGTGAACACTATTTTGGTGGAGGAAGCGGCGAAGGAATTTAACGTTACTATTGAACAGAAAGATGTGGATGAATTAAAGGCCGAGATGATGAATAATTTTAAAGATGAGGTTGCCGCGAACGAAGAATTACAGAAGAGGTATGGCTGGAATTTTCAGCAGTATGAAGAAAAAGTTATGAGGCCGTTTATTTTGCAGGAGAAATTGGACGCAAAAATAAAAAATGATGACGGGCTTAAATCACAGGTCAAGGACAGGGCTGAAAAAATTCTTCAAGAGATTAAGTCGGGCGCGGATTTTGCCGAAATGGCAAAAAAATACAGTGAAGATAGCACGGCGGCGGGTGGAGGCGATCTTGATTGGTTCGGCAAGGGCAATATGGTTCCGGAATTTGAAAAAGCCGCGTATAGTTTAAGAAAGGGAGAGCTTTATCCTACACTGGTGGAGACGCAGTTTGGCTTTCATATAATCAAATTAGTTGATAAAAAAACCGAGAAAGTAAAAAATGAAGCCGGCAAGTTTGTTGATGTTGAGAAGGTGAGAGCCAGTCATATTTTATTCAGGTTTGCTGATTCAAATAAATACTTGGATTCAATGGTAAAAAAGGCGAATATCAAATTGTTTTTAAATGTAAAGAATCCTTTTGAAGGGTTGAAAAAGTAATTGATTTCTGCTAGAATATCCCGCAAACGCGGGAGCAAGGTTCCCGAGGCAATCGGGAATTTTTTGCGGGCGTAGTATAATGGTAATACGCGACCTTCCCAAGGTTGAGTCGTGGGTTCGATTCCCATCGCCCGCTCAAAGTCAGGCCCTCTTAGTTCAGTGGCAGAACGGTGGTATCGTAAACCACAAACGTCAGTCCGATTCTGACAGGGGGCTCATAATTTATCCACAGTTCATTTTGAGAAAAATAGATATTCTGGTATAATAAATTCAAATTCAATATCAAGAGAGCAGGATAGGGAACTAGCCCGTTAAGCCTGCCGACAACCTGTTCGCCTCGGGCGGATAAGGTGCCAAATCTAGCCCATTCTTGGGAAAGATAAAGGTCGATTTTGATCTATTCAAAAAATTCTTTCCCGCAAGGAAAGTTTTTTTAATAATTATATAATCGTATGTTAATCACAGCAGAATCAGTTTCGCCAAAACATCCAGATAAAATTTGCGACCGGATTTCCGACGCAATTCTAGACGCCTGCCTTGAGCAGGATCCGTATAGCAGGGTAGCCATGGAGGCAATGGGAGGGCATGGCCTAATTACGCTAACAGGCGAATTAACAACCAACGCAAAAATCGACGCGATCCAAGTGGTAAAGCGTGTTGCGGGCGAACAGTATCAAGTGAACACAAATATTGTTCAGCAAAGTTCGGAGATATCGCAAGGCGTAGATGTGGGCGGAGCGGGCGACCAGGGAATAATGGTCGGCTTTGCTTGCGACGAAAACGAAGAGATGGTTCCGCAAGAATTATATTTGGCGCGAAATTTAAATAAATTGATTTATTCCAAATTCCCAAATGACGGCAAAACACAAGTTACATTAAAAAACGGAAAAATATCCAGCGTTGTTGCAAGCTTCCACAAGGCCAAAGCCTCTGAATTGCGCGACATCATTTTTGAATGGTTTAAAGGCAAAGAGGTGGATTCTGAATTATCCATTTACGCTAATCCGGCAGGGGACTGGGATATCGGAGGGTTTGACGCTGACACGGGATTAACCGGCAGAAAAATAATTTGCGATGCTTATGGTCCGCAGGTTTCAGTTGGAGGCGGAGCTTATTCCGGAAAAGATGGCACAAAAGTAGATCGAAGCGGGGCGTATATGGCGAGAAGAATTGCCGTGGACGCAGTGAAGAAGTTAGGCGGGGAAGTCATCGTAAAACTCGCGTACGCTATTGGAAAAAAGAATCCGGTTATGGTATCTGTGGCGCGTCCAAATTCAAATGAGACGGTTGATTTTGCGGTTTCAAATTACGATTTATCCCCGCAAGGCATAATTGATTTTCTAAAGCTTCGCAAACCACAGTTTGAGCAGGTGGCCGAATGGGGAAGTTATGGTAATGGTTTCAGGTGGGAAGTGTAAAAATTCGCCTTGCGAAAAGCCATGCGGTGGAGTAAAATTAGGACATGTTATATGTAATATAGCCATTATGAAAAAACTCATCATAGCCATTATTTTGGTGGCAGTCGTCTTCGCGGCCGGTTTATTTATCGGTTGGCGGGTTAATAAAAATGCTGTAGATAAAAAGATATCCAGCCAAGCGATTTTAGAATCCTTGCGCGAGCGAGGGTTTCTGGTTACCCAGACAAACACGGTTAATCAGTCGGTAAAAATCGCCGTAAAGCAAGAAACATTTTGGGATCGCCTGCTTTGGGGGCAGGTGATAACGGCTTATGGAGTGGTTGAGGTGAATAGCGGAGTAGACTTAGACAAGCTTAAAGAAGAGAATGTTAAAATTTTCGGCGACAAAGTGTTGGTGGAAATTTCCAAGGTGGAAATTTTTAATTCTCGGCTCGTGGGAGATATAAGTTTGGAAAATAAACAGGGGATTTTGAAACGGGTTTTTGAAAGCGACAGCGGATACAATCAGGCAATGACAGAATTGGTAAAAAAAGCGGAAGAATCCATTGCTTCGCCTCAACAACAAGAAGCGGCAAGCGCAAAAGCGATTCAAGAGATAACGCGTCTGGTGGGGTATATTGTGAAGGATAAAACGGTGGAAGTGGTGATAAAGTGACACCTGTCATCCCGAGCGAAGTCGAGGGATCCATTTAGAGAAAAAAGCAGTTGTTGCAAAAAATGCATAATGCAAATTCAAATAATAATATGCCCGACAAATACTCCGCCGTTTGGGTTTCGCACACTTCCATAAGCGATTTTTTGCGTTGTTCACGCGCGTATTATCTAAAAAACATTTATAAAGATCCGAAAACGAATCACAAAATAAAATTAATGTCGCCGGCGCTGGCGCTTGGTTCGGCCGTGCATGAAGTTTTGGAATCGCTTTCGGTTTTGCCAAAACATTCGCGTTTTTCCGAATCCTTGATGGTTAAATTTGATAAGGCCTGGGAAAAAATTGCCGGCAAAAAAGGCGGATTTACAAACGACGAGACGGAATATAAATTCAAGACGCGTGGGCAGGAGATGTTGCGCCGAGTGATGAACAACCCGGGTCCGCTATCCGGGCTGGCGGTTAAGATCCAGATGGACCTCCCGCAGTTTTGGCTTTCCGAAGAAGACAATATTATGCTGTGCGGAAAAATTGACTGGCTTGAGTATCTGCCGGAGTCCGACAGTGTTCATATTATTGATTTCAAAACAGGCAAAGCCGAAGAGGATCCGGAATCGTTGCAGCTGCCAATTTATCATTTGCTCGTTAATAATTGTCAAAAGAGGAAAGTGTCAAAGGCAAGTTATTGGTACTTAGACAACAGCGACGAACTCACTCCGAAGGATTTGCCTGATTTAGAAACCGCGCATAAAAGTGTTTTGGATATTGCCAAACAGATCAAACTGGCGCGTCAGCTGAAGCGTTTCAAATGTCCGCAAGGCGATGGTTGTGGCGCGTGCAGGCCGATGGAAGCGGTCGTTAGTCGCCATGCGGAGTTTGTGGGAACCGATGATTATAATTATGATGTGTATATTTTGAACAAGGTGGAGCAGGAAAATATGGATGGGATGATTTTGTAGCAAAATATTGTTTTTTCGCAAAGAAGGATTTGGCGATTTCTTTATGTTTAGAGGCCGGAGAGGTTTTGGAACATTTTCAATGGAAAAAGCCGGAAGAGATAACTGAGTACATTAAAACACATAAAGAAGAAATTGGCGAGGAGATGGGAGATGTCCTGAATTATTTATTGTTGATGGCCCACGATTTTGGAATCGATTTATTGGACGCTGCCGATAAGAAAGTTGAAAAGAATGCACGAAAATATCCAATCGAAAAAGCTAAAGGGAGTGCAAAAAAGTATAATGAATTATGATCGTTTATCAATCAACAAAATTAAATTTTACCAATGATGTCGTTACGAATAACATTGAAAATGTTATTCTTGATATTTTTCAAAAAAGGATTGGCCGTTCCACCTCAAAAAATGAAATAGTGTCATGGAAAAATTCAATGATGTACATGGAGAATATACTTCAAGATGCTGAAATTCCCAATGATTGCGGTGTAATGATTGAGTATCAGATTCCTCAAACATCAAAACGAGTTGATTTTATTTTGACTGGGCAAAATGATATGCGAGCTGACCACGCTGTTATTATTGAGTTAAAACAGTGGGAGAGTGCGCAAATCACAGAAAAAGATGGAATAATTAGCACATACGTTGGAAATGGCGTTCGCGAAACAAACCATCCTTCATATCAAGCATGGTCGTATGCAGCTCTTTTGAGTAGTTTTAATGAGGCGGTATATAAAGGGGACATACAACTTAAACCATGCGCCTATTTACATAATTATAGTATTGATGACGACGTTGTTACCAATGAATTTTATTCTGAGTATATTTCTAAAGCCCCCGTATTTCTTCGTAGTGATGCCTTAAAGTTGCGTGCATTCATTAAGCAATTTGTAAAACATGGCGATAGAGGAAAGGTCGTGTTTCAAATCGAAAGTGGAAAAATTAGGCCTTCAAAAAATTTGGCAGAGAGTTTGGCAAAAATGCTGGACGGCAAACAAGAGTTTGTTATGGTTGATGATCAAAAAGTTGTGTATGAAATTGCTCTTCATCTAGCTAAGAAATCAACAGAAAAAAATAAAAATGTTCTTATTGTCCAAGGAGGACCGGGAACAAGAAAATTGACTGAAATATCCAATTTGTTCACAGGTTCAGGATCTTTTGTGAATTCACCCAAAAATGTTTTTGGCGCACTTGTTGTTGATGAGGCGCATAGATTGAACGAAAAGTCCGGAATGTTCAAAAATAAGGGCGAAAATCAAATCAAAGAAATTATTGAAGCTTCAAAATTTTCAGTATTCTTTGTTGACGAGGATCAAAAAGTGACTTTTCATGACATTGGCGAAAAAGAAGAGATAAAAAAATGGGTACAAAAGCTTGGCGCTTCTGTTCATGAAGCTGAATTAACCTCCCAGTTTCGTTGTAATGGTTCTGACGGCTATCTTGCTTGGCTGGATAACGCACTTCAAATTAGAGAAACTGCCAACACTACTATGGCAGGATTAGATTTTGATTTTCAAGTAGTTGATTCACCTGGCAAGCTTAGAGATATAATTTTTGAGAAAAATAAAATTAATAATAAGGCGCGATTAGTCGCAGGTTATTGTTGGGATTGGATAAGCCGGAATAAGCCCAAACTTAATGATATTATTATTCCTGAATTTAATTTTAGCATGCGGTGGAATCTGGCTAGCGATGGCAATTTATGGATTATTGCGCCTGAGTCAGTTAACGAGGTTGGTTGCATACACACATGACACGTGGTATGAAGGGATGTTATGTGTATTTTACAGATAAAGAAACGGAAACATAGAATCGGATTCATCCGAACCCTTCAAACTCTCACGCTCAAAAATCTATCTCTTTTTAAATTATCCGCTATGACAATTCCTGAAAATGAGTTTATAATATCCTTCGCCCGGTCATCAGGCGCGGGCGGTCAGAATGTGAACAAAACTTCCACCAAAGTTTTTATTCATTGGCCGATAGGGAAGACGGCGGTTTTAACGGAAGAAGAAAAGGCAAGATTGCGGGCCAAATTGGCGAATAGAATAAATAGTAACGATGAATTGGTGGTAATGTCCGAAGAAGAGCGGTCGCAGTTGCAGAATCGCGAGCTGGCCGTTAGTCGCCTTCAGGCAATAGTGGCGCAGGCGTTGCGAGTGCCAAAGAAGCGACGACCAACACGGCCGACGCGGGCTTCAAAATTAAAAAGATTAGAAGGTAAACGGCAAAGGGCAAAGATTAAGGCTGGAAGACAGGGAGTTGATATTTAAATATTTATGCTCCAATCACAAGCGCTGGAAATACTAAAAACTGGCGCCAATGTTTTTTTAACCGGCGAGCCGGGTTCGGGCAAGTCGCATACCATCAACGAGTACGCGGCGTATTTGCGTAAGCGCGGAATTGATCCGGCCATCACCGCCTCCACGGGCATCGCGGCCACGCACATCGGCGGAATGACGATCCATTCTTGGAGCGGAATCGGCATCAAGTCGTATTTGGATAAATACGAATTGGATAAAATTACTTCCACCGAATATATCGTGAAGCGAGTTCGGCGCGCGAAGGTTTTGGTAATAGATGAAGTGTCTATGCTTCCGCCCGATACGCTTTCTATGGTAGACGCGGTGTGCCGGGAAATTAAACAGAGCAATTACGCCTTTGGCGGTTTGCAAGTTATTTTTGTCGGAGATTTTTTTCAGCTTCCGCCGATTGTAAGGGCGGAAAAAAACTGGAACAACAAACAAATTTCGCTCATTGAAACTCCGGCTGCGCGTTTCGCGTATGATTCTCCGGCATGGAAAAGAGCGAATCCGATGACTTGTTATCTCTCCGAACAGCATCGCCAAGATGACGCGGCTTACCTTTCTTTGCTTTCAGCAATTCGGCGCAATAAATTTGCGGATGGCCATTTGCGCCAGATTGAAACGCGAAAAGTGGCGCGCGAATCTGCGCCCGAGGAAGCGCCTAAACTGTTTACGCACAACGCGGATGTTGATCGCGTCAATGACGCGATGCTGGCAAGCATCAAAGGCAAGCCCGTCACTTTTGATATGACTTCTCACGGCTCGACTGGTCTGGTTTTTTCTCTCAAAAAAGGATGTATGTCGCCGGAGACGCTGGTTTTAAAAATCGGAGCGAAGGTGATGTTTACGAAAAATAATCAGAAGGAAGGATTTGTGAACGGCACGCTTGGCACGGTTGAAAACTTCAACAGCTTGCTTGGCATGCCGATTATCCGCACGCACGATGGCCGACAAATTTTGGCGGAAAAAATGGAGTGGACTGTGGAAGAAGGCGGGAAAGCGCGAGCGAGAATTTCGCAGTTGCCTCTGCGCTTGGCCTGGGCGATTACGGTGCATAAAAGCCAGGGCATGAGCTTGGACGAAGCGGTTGTGGATTTGAGCGAGGTTTTTGAATTCGGGCAGGGCTATGTGGCGCTCTCGCGGGTTCGCCGGCTTTCGGGTTTGCATCTTCTTGGCTGGAATGAGCGCGCGTTTCAGGTGCATCCGGATGTTTTAGCTGAAGACGAAATGCTTCGCGCCGGATCGGAAGCGTCCGAGTTGGCTTTTTCCGAAATTCCGGCGGACGAACTTCAAAAAATGCAAACGAATTTTATTAATGCGTGCAGTGGACATTCTGTTGGTGTTGGAAAAGAAGCGGAGGTTAAAGTTAAGAGAAAGCGTAAGCCGAGGGTGGCCAAGAAAAAAATTTGGAGTTTGTCTTAAAGAATAATCAGCACCGCCAGCATTCCGATTAGTCCGAGAGTTTGGACGATTATATAAGGATGCTGTTTTTTTATTTCTATTAGGATTGATAAAACGAGAGACACCGTAAATAGAATAATAAACACAGTATAAATGTAAATAGCAAGATTTGAGGCCGTGGCGAAAAATACCGGTAAATTATTTTTCGAGAAAATATATTTTTCTAATGGAGTGGGGGAAACGATTTTAACATTTTTCCAGGGAATCGTGTCGTTAATTTTATACCCATCGGCGAATGTGATTGCCAGCGATGGATTTGTTACAACTTTGAAAATTTCGTCGGAAGATAACAGGATAGTGTTTTTTGCGGTGTAAGTATTTTCGGCTGTTTTGTTTAACTCGAATTGTTTGCCGGAAATATCCACGACCGCGCTTTTTACCTCGCCGATTATTGTGGCGGTTGCGTTGATTCATTGTCAACAATTTTCATGTTAACTCCGATTTTTGGAATCACAATTCTTTTTGAAGTTGTGGCCGGCAAAGCCTCCAGACCGCCGTTGGTTTTTGAAAATGCTTCTGGATCGTTAAAATTAAGCAGTTGAGCCCGATTACCATTAAACCATTCCATGTTTACTCGGCCTGTTGCGAGAAGAAGAGATATTGCCCCTAAAAAAATAAACACAAGCCAGTGATTTGTAGAGCTGTTTTTTTCATCTTCCAACTTTATATCAAAATCATTGATGTGGCAATAGCACAGGTTAGATGCGTATCGTTTGCTTTTATGGTATAATATTCTCGTTATAACCTTTTATTTTTTATGCCAAAGAAACAAAAAATAAAACACGCGCCCGCAAAGTTAAAATTAGCGGTCGCGCCATCAACATTGGGCCGCTCGTTTGAAAGAAATTTAGTGCCAGCGCTTATATTGGTCGCGGCCGCCATTATGTCCGTGGCTTATTTTAATTATTCAACAGGCGAGGCTGGCGCTCGGGTAAAAATGTCGCTTAGTCCATCAGCTTTTCGCAGACCGCAGGTTCTCGGCTTGATTTCGTCAACCGATATTGTCACAAAAAAATTTACATTTTTAGCCGCCAGCTCCACACGGCCGATTGTTTTGTCTGTCAGCAATCTGCAAAATGAGCGCGCGGTAGCCAGACAATTTTTTACGGATTATGGAAAATATTTTGGAGTAAAAAACTTTGCCAACGAATTAAAACTGTTGAAATCTTTAACTGATGAAGCGGGTGTGAAGTATTTGCGATATAACCAGATACACAAGGGCGTGCCGGTGTTTGGCGCGCAATTGGCTGTGCAAGTTAACTCTGATTTATCTGTCAACTCCGCGGGCGGAAGATTTGTGCCAAATATCGGCATCAATGTAAAACCGCAAATCACCGCTAAAAAAGCCGAAGGGTACGCGCGAGAAATAGCCGCGGAACAATTTGGCATGCGCGATCCGAATTTTTCCCGAGTTAAATTATATATTTTTAATAAAAGCATAATTAATCAAAAAGCGAACAACAAGAATCATTTGGTTTGGCAAGTTGATGCGAGCGATTCAAAAACATACGGCAGAAAAATTTTATTTATAGACGCCAAGACGGGTGAGTTGATTTATTATTTTGAAGGAGACAGGGATGCGATAAACAGAAAAATATATCATTGCAACAGTGTGAGCGGTGTTGAAAATTGTAAATTGTGGAACGATGACGGGTTGGATGGCGGGAGAAGGGAAGGGGAGGCGGCCAGCGGTTTTGCCGATGTGGACGATCTGTATACTTTTATAGGCAATACGCATTCGTACTACAAAGATAAATTTAATCTGGATGGAGCCAATGGAACCGGCGGAACCGGAAGCGGCGGAGATTTTCAAGTTACCAGCACATATGGGTTATCATACTTTGTTTATCCGGTTACGGTTTCAACAACATGTCCAAACGCGACTTGGGATGGGTATTATGTGAAATTTTGTCAGGGTGTTATTAATTTGCCGATCGTCGCTCACGAATACACACACTCTGTTTCTGACTATGCCTTTGGTCATCCAAACGAACCGGGAATGGTCAATGCGTATGAGACAGGCGCGATAGAAGAAGGATTTGCGGATGTTTTTGCCATGGGTGTTGAGCGCTATGTAAACGGCGCAAGCAGTTGGAAAATGAATTTGCCTCCGCTTGGAGTGATACGCGACATAAGCGATCCGGCCAGCACTCCTGGGAGGGCTCTGCCGGCTCGTTTTTACGATCCGAATTTTTATTGCGGCGATGATGACAAAGGCGGTGTCCATCGGAATAGCACGGTCATTAGCAATATGATTTATAATTTAGTCAACGGAGCCGATTTTAACGGCTGTCTGATCGGCGCGGTCAGTCAGGATAAAGTAGAGCGCATTTTGTATAATGCCCGCAAATTTACATTTAGCATTTCCGAGAAATTCAACGATTTATACAACGATCTGAATGTTGCTTGCGGTCTTCGCTATGGAGGTCAGAGTTATGAATGCAAGCAACTGCGAACTGCCATGCAGGCGGCTGAAATTGACCAGCCAGGACTTTGCAGCGGGGTGGCTAGAGTAAAACCGGCTTGCGATGTGCCGCGATTGGACAGCAGTCGTTTGAATACCGATGTAAATCCGTTAGATAGTTTGTCTTCAGATCAGATAAAAGTTAATCTTCCCGATAGCGTAACGCAACCGGTAATTTCTTTGCCCATAAACACGAATTTGAATCCAACCACGGATGCGGTAGTTTCTTCAACTAATAATTCCGCATCTTCGCCACAACCTACAACGCCTGTTGTTCCGGAAGTTACAGACAGGAATCCAAATTTTAGCGTTGCTGTTAATTGGGTTGATGGGAAGACATTGGCATTAACCGGAAAAATAACTTATTACGGGCTTGGCAGTAAATGCGACGGGCCAAGATATTTTGTTCCGACAATCGTTCGTTGGGGCGATGGAAATGGAGCGACAGATGAAATTACCCCAACCAAAAACGCCGATGGCACATATTCGTTTTCCCCATCGCATACATATGTAAAAATGTTTACCAACAGTTGGAATTTGTCTGTAACTGTTCATAACGAATGTTTTGGAAGCGGCACAAAACAAATCATAATAAAGGCGCCGACTATTTAGTAGCGCCGCGCCTAGCCGCCTATTTTTAGTCAGTATGGATTATTTGGTCAGGAAATCTTTAAAGGCGAGGCGACTCCGGATAACCGTGCGATGCGACGCGAGCGTGGTTGTTACCGTTCCGCGTTTTTTTTCTCAAAATATCGTTGAAAAGTTTTTGGCCGACAAAGCGGGGTGGATTTTGCGCAAAGTTGAATATTTTAAACGCCATCCGCAAATTTTACGGATCGGGAGAGGCAGGCGCGAGTATAAAAAATTAAAAAATCAGACAGTCGCGTTCGTGAAAGAAAAAATCGCCGAGATAAACAAGTTGTATAATTTTTCTTTCAACCGGATCTGCGTAAAAAATCACAGAAGCCGGTGGGGGAGTTGCTCCAAAAAAGGAAATTTGAATTTTAATTACAGAATTTTTCATTTGCCGGTTGAGCTGGCTGAATATATTGTCGCTCACGAATTGTGCCATTTGCGAGAGTTAAACCACTCCAAAAGTTTTTGGTCTCTGGTTGCGAGGGCGATCCCGGATTACAAAGTTTTAAGAAAAAAACTGAAGAAAGTGATATTATAAGACAATTCCGCCACTGGCGGGGCTGTTTAAAATGGGGTATAATACAGAATAATAATAATTTTATGAGAGAAAAAATTATAGTTGAGGATAGGAGCAACGAGCCTAAAGGTCCTAAAGGAATCATAGTTGAGGATAGAATAGGCGATCTTGAAAAAATTTATGGAGAAATAGAATCTGATATCGCCGAGTCGTTAAAAGATGAAGAAAATGGGGAAATTAATTTTCAATCAGACGAAGAATTTATTGATTACTTGAAATTGCGTGTTTTTGGAAATTTGGATATGGACGACTACAAGGCGGATTTGGAATGGTGGAAAAATAGAAAGCCGATAGGCGACGAGCTTAGTTTGAAAAAAAGGAAAGTATCTTCCCGCGCATTGATTTTAGGTGAAAAAAAAGATTTTATCGCGCATTATTTTATTGACGAAAAAAATCGTAGGCTCTATTTTGATAAAATTGAATTTGTGTGATATATGAGCATCGGCGAAGATTTTGAAAATAAAAACAGGAGGCTTTTTAATTTTTGGGCCAAATTTTATGATTTCATTGGAATTAGAAAAATATATTTTGAGCCTCTCTATGTTGAGATTTTAGATGCTCTGAAACGGGAAGTAAAAAAATATTTAGTGGGGGAATATAGATTTTTGGATATCGCGTGCGGGACCGGTGAAATCATAAGCCGTTTAGCCAAAGAATTTCCCAATCCGCGATTTGTGGGCGCGGATTTCTCCATTGACATGGTTAAAAAAGCGAAAGAAAAAAACGCGAATTTAAAAAATGCCGAATTCTACGGGACGAACGCGTCAAAGTTGCCGTTTGACGACGAATCGTTTGATGTGGTTTTGTGTTCAGAGGCGTTTCATCATTTTTTAATGCCGGAGCGGGTTTTGGAAGAAGCGCGCCGTGTTTTAAAGCCTCGCGGGTATTTTTTGCTTGTTGATCCCGCGTTTAATAACGCGTGTTGGAGAGGGTTTGCCAGAACTATTTTTAAGCCGATTGAGAGCGCCAAAGATTATTATTCCGCCGGAGATTTGCAAAGAATGTTGCTTAATCACGGATTTCAGGCATTTTCATCGTTTAAGCGTTGTTTGAACAATTTTGTTTTTGCGAAAAAAGTCTAGTTTTTTTGTTGGTTTGAAAAAAAGCGACGCGGGAGAGCGGATGTTGTCTCCCGCGTGTATGCCGGCATTGCGTTCGGCTCCTCCTTTAGGGTTGCGGTAGCTGTGGACGGGTCCGTAGCTTGTAGGTGTCACGAAGCTCCTTATCAACTGCGTCGTAATCCTTCTCACTTGAGACACAGTCGTCGTTCAGCTTGGCGGCTTCGATCGCGTTCGCAAGGATGCGGGCCTTCTCGATCGGCACGCGGACACGCACCTTCTCCTGGTCGTCAACCACGACGCGCCTCTCCAGCAACTTGTAGGCCTCGTCTTCCGTCAGTTCGCACATATCGCCCTCCATTAGTTAGCGTCATCATACATTTCCGGCCACAAGACTGTCAAGAATGCAATGGCGAGAAAAATGTGGTATAATTAGTTCAACTTTATTTTTAAAAAATTTTTATGAAACGCGGATCAAAAATAATTTTGTGCGTATTTGTTGGTTTAATTTTATTGATTTTGGTCTGGTGGGTCGGCTCGGCCGCTTATTCGGGTTGGATGGGATATAAGTGGCAAAAACAGACAGACGCCTTTCAAGATGCTTTGAGCAAGCCATATCGCGAGGATACATACGGCGGAAAAACACCGGAAGAAACATGGGTGATGTTTTTGGAAGCTTTGAAAAAAGGGGATGTTGAGTTGGCGAGTAAGTACGTGGTGGTGGAGAAAAGGGAGAAA
>JBBTQE010000038.1:0-22996 GCA_038065775.1 Patescibacteria group bacterium | reverse complement strand
TGTTTACCGGATTAATTCCCAAAGAAGAATCGCGAATGGCTTTTTCAAGCGCGGCCAAAATTGATTTATCCCACGGATCAATATTTACTGTTTTGGCATCCGAAACAGTAATAGAGGCAATGGCCTTGATCGGCTGATGCGAACCATACGCCTCCACCATAATATCTTCCACAATAGCCGAGGAGGCGCGACCTGTCCGCAATCCGGTAATATCTGTTTTCAGAAATTCAATTACCTTGTCAAAGTCCCCATTAAAATCATTTATATTCATATAATATTAAAGCACTGTAAAACCTAAAAATAATACCTTCCCATTATCCGGGTGCACGCGCATGTCAACCGGAATTGTGTTGGTCGGCAATTTTTTCGTTATCCAATTCTCGCCACCGTCGGTTGACTTATACAAAGTTGATCTTACATTCTTGTTCTTGTCTCCCAAAATCGTGCCGGTATAATACATTTCTTTCTGATTATTGGGGTTTATCGCGAACGCGTAAATATTCACGCTCCCGGGAGGAGTCAGAAGTTTAATATCTGTCCAGCTTACACCGGCGTCATCTGATCTTAAGATGCCATACTTTGAAATCCAAAACAAGCTGTCTCTTTGCGCTGGATTTAAAATTAAACGATAAAAAGTCATGCTGTCGCTGTGATTTTTGAAATCATCGCTTAAATTTTTCCAAGTGTCGCCGCCGTCATCCGAGCGATATAGTCCATTTTTATAAGAAGCCGCGTACAATTTTCCGGACGCATCTGTTACCAAATCTCTTAATTCAAAATTAAATCTTTTCACTATCCTCCAGCTCCCCCCTCCGTCCAGACTCCGCAAAATATCTCCGCTGATCTCCGCGCCGTAAATAATATTTGAATCTTCTATATCCGAAACAAGAGCGACGAATCTTTGAGACGGTATGGCCTCGGTAAATACGGTGCTCCAAGTTCTCATGCAATCCTTTGTTTTAAAAACATGAGGCCCGTCACTCGCGTAAATCACGCATTTATTTTTCGGATCAACGGTCAACGCGTAAATAAACAGGCCATTCATCGCGTCGGATGATTTCCATGTATCAGCGTTATCATAAGTATAATAAAGTCCCTGGCCCCTTGAACCTAAATATATTGCGTTATCGTCGCTTGGGTCGGAAAAAAATCTGTAAACCTTTACTCCGGCAATGGTCAACACGCCCTTTGGCGTTGGATAAATTCCCTTTAAAAACCACTGCTCACCTCCATCAGCGGATCTATAAACTCCCATTGTCCCTTTTGCTTGCCCGCCGAATTGAACGCAACCCGCGCCTCCTAAAATCAGAAAAACGGCCAGCCCAAGCAACAAATAATATTTTCTTTTCATCATAGTTTTTACAATTAAATTTTTTTACAAAAAAATTTACACCGAATATTTTAGAAACAATTGTTCCAGCAATAATTTTGAATTTACATTCATTGACACTAATTTTTTTGTCTCCTGCAGTCCGTCAATCAAGCGCGCGATTTCCTTCACGGCTCGCGACACCGGTTTTTCCAGCATTGCGCGCCTCCAATACATAATCCAAATATCTATTGACTCCTGAATTTTGTCCCTAGTTTTTACACCGTCCGTTTTATCGCCCAGCAAATCTTCAAAAGCCGCGATTTTTTTAAAAAATGGTTTAGTGGAAATTTTAGTCCATCTCGCAAATTCTTGTTTAAAATATTCCCTCAAACTTTCATCACTCGCGAGATTTATCGCCAAACCCGGACGGCCACACGAAAATTCTGAAATCTCCTCCACAATTTTTTTATCAAATCCCATGCCATACAAACCATCAACCATCTCTTTTTGCGGAACAAGTGAAAAATAAAATATCTGACAGCGGGAACGGATTGTCGGCAAAAGCGCGTTGTCATCAACCGTCAAAAGAAATAAAACAGTTTTTTCATTTGAATCCTCCAATGTTTTTAAAAGCGCGTTGCCTGATTCGTCGTTTAATGTTTCAGCTTCGTCAATTATCGCGACCTTATATCCGCCGAGCCACGACTTAACGCTCAGCCTGGATTTCAAATGACGGGCTTGCGATACGGCTATGTCTTTACGCATTTTTCCGGTCGTCTCGTGCTCTTCGCGAGTAAGATAAAAAAAATCAGGATTTAATTCCAACTTTTCTTCATCTGTTTTTAAAAGTCGCGCCGCCAATAATCTCGCCATCTTTCTCTTGCCGATCTGATTACAGCCAACAAAACAATACGCGTGCGATAAATTATTTTCAGCAGCCGCCTTTTCAAAAAATCCAAGAATTTTCTTATGGCCTATCATTCCCATAACATTCATTATAACAGACCGTGTTCTTCTGTTCAATTTTTTCGGTCAATAATAATTCTCTACTTTGTCGCTAAAATACTACGTTTGTAATTTTCTAAATTGTCTAAAGCTATGCCAGTGCCTTTTGCCACACAAAGCAGCGGTTCCTCGGCCACATAAGTGGCTACGCCAGTAGCCTGCGCGATTAATTCGGCCATATTGCGCAACAATGCCGAGCCTCCGGTCAAAATAATGCCCTTGTCTATCACATCCGCAGAAAGTTCTGGCGGAGTTTTATGCAAAACTTCTTTTACCGCCTCTACCAACCCCTCCAAATCGTGCTGAAGAGCCTCTGTTGTGTCATCAGACGAAACAGACATGGTCTTTGGCAAACCAGATATCATATCTCTGCCTTTTACATCCATTACCAGTGGCTTATCCATAAATAACGCCGACCCGATTTTTATTTTGACTTCTTCGGCCGTCCTCTCACCTATCGCCAAATTATATTTATGCCTTATATATTCTATTATAGCATGATCAAATTTATTCCCGCCAATCCTGGCCGATCCGCACGATACAATTCCGCCCAATGAAATCACCGCGATCTCGGCGGTTCCTCCGCCAATATCAATTACCATATGCCCGGAAGCCGCGCCTATTGGTATATCCGCGCCAATGGCGGCCACCACCGGCTCCTTAATTATGTATGCGGCCTTTGCGCCGGCCGCGATTGTCGCATCTATTACCGCCCTTCTTTCAGTTGAAGTGATGCCGGCAGGAACCGCGACCATAACTTCCGGCCTAAACAAATGAACGCCTCCCAAAGCTTTATTTATAAAATATCTAAGCATTGCCTCGGTCAATTTGTAACTCGCGATTACCCCATCTTTCAGAGGCCTTTCCGCCAAAATTGAATCAGGCGCGCGGCCAATCATATCTTTAGCTTCAAGTCCTACTGCTAAAATTTTACCATCGGATTTTGAAATCGCGACTACGCTTGGCTCATTGATTACAATCCCCTTTTTCGGAACATAAACCAAAACATTTGTCGTTCCCAAATCAATTCCGATTTTCTTAATAAACATAAAAGAATTTTAGTATCTAACCTTAAATTCCATATCTGTTTTAAAATCGCCATAAAAACCATACTTATTATCCCCGTGCTTTTCTTTTGGTTCACCAGGCGACGCGAACAATACGTTTTTATCAAAATTTAAATCAAGAGTCAATTTGTTATTCAAAGCGCCAGCCTGCTTCTGGACATACAATTCATAATCACCGTCTTTGATTAAAGAAGCCACCTGCGGAGACAGATAAAATTGCCATGCAAGCTCGCCGGTTTTACCGGGTTCTATGGAAATAAACGCGCCAAACCATTGCCGGCCATTTTCAATCCCGCGGTCAACAACGCCCGGCTCCTTGGATTTATCCCCCTTCATGCTTCCATTTACTGAAATAAATTCACTGCCAATCGGCAGATAAATCCTGCCGTACGTGCGATACCGCGTCGTAAAATCATCAAATTTCCCATTATGAACATACTTCATTTTTACAACTCCAACATACTTTCCATTTTTATCTTTAGATGTGGAATAAGATAGGGTTCTGCTAATAACACGATCAGTTTTCAAAGCGGCCAGATTGGCGTCGGCCCACAAAATATAATCCCCGGCCGAGGCCTTCATTTCTCCGCTCCAGCCCTTACTGTTTAAAATATTTTGCGCTTCCGCGAATTCTGAAAAAGCCAACACCTGCTTTTCCGCCAGCATCCTCTCGGCTAGCGCCCAATAATTCGACCAACGCAAAAATACATCCGTGCGCAATCTCGCGGCTAATGCATGAGTCAAATCCTGCAGAATTTTTTTTCTGTCGCTGAATTCCAATCCCTTGTCAACGTAACCGTACTCAACTTCATATTCCAGTTTTTGAACAAAATTTTCCGGCGTAAACACTTCGCCGTTAACTTTGATTGAACCGCTTATCTTCAACACTTCTTCCAACAGGGTGGGCGTAAATCCGATTACGGCGTTTATTTCATTTGCCGCCACGCCGCCTTCTTTTCTAAAAAAATCCAAAGACACCTTTGACGAACTCGCAAAATCAGGAGACCAGTTGCTGTCCCTGAATTTCCATTTTTTTATTCCCAAATATTTTTTAAGCGGCTCCGGAGCCATTGAAGTAAAATCCGGAGAATTGTTATCCAAAATTTCGGTGCCCTCAACTTTCAAAATCTCCGGCGTTCCCTTGTCAACACGCACTACGGCGTAAGCTCCTATAAAACCGCCTCCGGGCCGTATTTCCGTATTATTTAAAAATAACAAAAGATACGTCTTTGGGCTATTAAAACCAAGCGCTTCATGCAACAAATTATTTTCAGATTGACTGCTCGTAATTTTCTCGCTGATTTTATTTATTACAACATTTCGCAGCCCGCCAGAACGGTACCAATTCCGCAAAGCAAAAAAACCTGCCGTAAAAACTATAATAATTACCAGCAATACAACGGGCCATTTTCTAACATTGGGTTCTTTCAAAATTTCATCCGGCATATTATGTTCGTTTCTTAACCGACACATTAAATCCTAAATATTTTCCTCTCATTAAATGAGTGACCGCATCCAGGCAGGGCAAAGAAGAAAAAATAATCAAAGACACGGGCAAAAGCAACCATTGCACGGCCATCAACAAATACCCGTATCGCGGATGGTTGCCAGGCCTCCTCGGCAATATCAGCATACTCATTATAGCAGAAACTAGCAATCCGGCCATGGCTAGAGTCATTAGAACCTCAAGAATATTAGGCGCGTTGAAAAAAAGAGCGCTTTGGCGCACTTCTCCGCCAGCCACCCATAGCGGCAAACGCCCAACCAACGTTATCAATATGGCGACCACCGCCCAGCTCCATTTTCCTTCCCATTCGTGAAACAAAATCGCGGTTTTTTTCCACAAACTGATTTTTTTATTTTTTCCAAAATTCCAAAGCAAGTATGGAATATGTTCAACTCCCCAAGCCCATCTTCTCTGCTGATAATATAAATTTTTCAAACTCCGCAGCCAATTTTCATCTCTGACAGTATCCATTGAAACCGGAATGTACAAAGGCGTAACCTCATAATCCCCATCATTGGCAAACCAGCACTGAAAAAAAATCCTAGAATCCTCGCTGACAATATTTTTGCTATGCCCGCCGCAATTAACAATAGCTTTGAAACTCATGCTGTGAGAAGAAAATGTAACCAAATTATCCAAGCGCCCCAAACTGAAAAGCATCCAAAAACTTGTGCCAAAAGCCATAATTCTTAAGACCGAAGGCGACTCCCACAAATTATTATTATACAAAGTCAACGGCTGAAAGGAACTGTGATCCGGCCTTGGATGTTTGCAATATATATATGTTAAATGCGCAAAATATTCAGGATGAGCTATTGTGTCAACATCAAAAACCGAAGCGATAATGTCAATATAATTCCACCCTTTTTCATCCGCGTAATCTTTAAAAATGAATTCGGCGTGGTGTATATTTGAACCTTTGCCGGGAATCTCATCCGGCAAACCGAAAGGATGGGTGTTAAAAATCAGGTCGGCAAATTTTCCGGCATATTTATCCTTAATCTTGACCTGTATTTTTTCCCAATGCTCAAGATTCCTTTCCTCGCCGGAAAGCACTACATAAATTTTTTCAGCCGGATAAGTTGAAGCGAGAAAACCGCTCAACGTCGCGTCCACGACTCCAAATTCTTCATTATATATAGGCAAAAATATAACATTCTTTTTTTGTTCCCAATCTGGGATTTCGTTCTTCAACCATTCAAACCAATTGATTTTTATCGCTTTCCTGAATCTCTTCCAAGACAACAACAGATAAAAAGAAAAGTATGCGACCCGTAAAACCCAATAAAGATCAAAAATCAAAATAAAATATATCATCCACAGAGGGTGGATAAAAGAAAGCAGAACAGACAAAAATAATGTCAGCCAAATTGTAAGTCCCGGCAATATTTCAAAAAGTCTATATTTGTAATAACTTTGCAACATAACTACTTGCTAAGATTTTTTTTGCCGATATTAGCCTCTCCGCTATATTTTGGAATGATATATTTTCCGGCTTTTTTTTTCTTAATTTTTTCAAAAATCTTTTTCATATCGCTTCCTCTTTCAACGGCAACCACGGGTATCTCTAAAGCAAAGGCCAGCGTATTCGCGACTGTGGCGGAAAGCCTTGAAGCGGTATACCGTCCAGAACCCACAAACACGGCTACGGCTTCCAACTCCTTGATTTTCTTTTTAACCGTTTTCAATAATCCGTTTAAACAAAAAATTATGCCACTTTCGGCATCCTTGCCGGCAAATCTCGCTTGAACAATTTTGTTATTCAACAGATAATTGAAAATTATCTCTCCTTCAACCGTGTTGTCAATCACAACAAACATACTATCTGAAATTTTTCGTTATTTCATCTAAAACGACAACGTGTTTGCCTTCAAAAATACTATACAAAAATTTATCTCCCAACTGCATTCTCTCTACGAATTCTTTTTCATCCATAACAGTGTAGCGGATTGGCTTCCCGACTTTTTGCTCAAACTCCCTTATCAATTTTGATATAACCAACGGCTTTATCTCACCGACTAGCAGAACATCGGTTTCAGTATTTTTTTCATCGGAAAAATTGCCTGTCAAAACAAAAAGTTTTAATCTGCCTGCCTTTACTTTAATTTTTTCAACCAACTCCGTCTGCTGAAGGAGTTGGGCTTTTAAAAGCAAGGACTTTAGCTCAAAAAATAACAAACAACCGCCATTCACTCTATAATATTTCGATCTAGTTGTGCCTGTGGCGGTGTCGTTTTCTCCCGGATTGCACTCTGTGGGAATGATAAGGCCGAGATCTTCTAAATTGGATAGCTCCCTTCTGACGGCATTCAATTGAACATCCGCCATCCGCGCGAGTTCACGCACATAATACGGCTTATCAGGTAACTGAAAAAAGATGCGGAGCAACTTGGCCCTGGTCTTTGAACCAAAAAGTTTTTCAAGCATAAAATTGATAATTTGCGTTTAACGAGCTATTTGAAAATTGTTAGTGTGTATAGTATAATAATTTAAAGCTCAAAAGTCAAAAAATGGCCTATGGAACCGACACTGCACCTTAATGAATTTTTTGTTGAGGGAAGCGATCCGGAAAATTCGCATGTATTGTTAAACATAACTGAACCCTCCACCCATGAAGAAAAAAGCAAGGGTTACTTTTTTGCTATCTGCGAAACCAACAACGCGGACAAAAAATATGTCGCCAGAGTTCAGGGCATCATAGATCAGATAGAAAATTCCTACTACGAAGTGCCCGATACTGAAGACAAAACATCTCTTGAAATAATTCTTGACAAGATAAATCATGAATCTTTCTCGCTGTTTAGAGAAGGGGTTACTTTGCATTGCGTTGTGGGGGCAATCAGGAAAAACGAATTGATTTTTAGTTTTTTTGGAAACCCGCAAATGGTTCTTTTTTACAAAACCAAAGATGAAATTTATAAAAAGATGGATTTGGTCACGGAAAACATCGGGCAAGAAAACGCGGAAAGGATACAGCTTTTCTCTCAAATTATACAGGGCAAAATCGGCCCAAACGATTATTTTTTCGCCGGAACTCCGCGTATAGTTGATTACTTTTGCCACGATCGATTACAAAAAATAATCACGACAAGGCCGGCCAGGCAAAGCGCCGAACATTTACAGAGAGTTCTGTCTGAATTAAAAAACAACCTTTCATTCGGCGGCATAATCATGCATGTCCAAAAAGGCGAAAACGAAAATAGAATAAGAATCCTACCAACCAGAAAAGGCGGATCGGCAAAGTCGCTAAAACACCTTTTCAGCACAGAACAAAAAACTGCGAGCATATTATCTCCTTCAATATTGCCAAGACTGCAGGATAAATTCCAACCAACTCCGGATGATGAAGAAAATGAATACATGCTGACAAAAGAATCAGGACATAGTTTTTCTCCAGCTAAAGTAAACTCATCTCATTTCAGACCGAGACAGCCTTCAATTATGGCGATTCCGGAGAACGCCGGGTTTGGCGCGATATTTAAAAAAAACATATCCTACATATGGATAATTTTAAAATACTTGTCTAGGGCCATTGTGTGGCTGGCTGTATTTATAGGTTCACTGATTGCCGGAATCGGAAAAAATATAATGCTTTTATTTTTCGTCGCGACCAACATAAAAAATCGAAGACAAAATATTCTGGCCGACTGGTCTAGAAAACGAAGAAATTTTAATGAAAACATCAAACGATTGCCGCTAATCACCAAAGCTCTTTTCTGCGCTTCCATAATTTTGGCGCTGGTGCTGGTCGTCAGTGCGATTTACATAAAAGCGAACCAAAAAAAGGCTGAACTTAAAAAGAATTTCGCGGATGCCATTCAAACAATAAAAACAAAAAAAGACTCCGCGGAAAGTTCTGTTATTTATAACGAAAATGCCGCGGCTTTAAACGAGATTAAAAGCGCGAAAGCAATCCTCGCAAACTTGAATTGCGCGGAAGAAAACAAGATTAAATGTGATGAAATAAACAAACAGCTGGAGGAACTTCTGTTACGAATAAGAAAAATAACCATTGTTCAGCCGCAACTTTTGACAGATTGGTCGGAATTAATAGCAGACGTAACAATAAACAACATATTTTTACTAAATAAAAAAATATACGGCTTCGGCTCTGACATTTCAAAGATATTTATTTATGACACACTAACAAAAGAGACTCGGGCAATTGACTCCAATCTCGCCATTAATGGTTTTTCCGCGTCCGCCGTGCCCAAGGAAAATGATTACGCGACTTTGGTTTATGGAGATAAAAATTTCGCGCAATACACTCCAAAAGGCGATGCTTGGAAAAAAATCAACGTTGACTACCCAATCCAAGACGTAAACATAAGCGCGATCACGGTTTACAACAGAAGACTGTATTCGTTTGATTCGCAAAATGGAATGCTATACAAACACGACAGCACGCAATCTGGATTCACGCAGGGCAAAGAATGGATCAAGGAAAAAGTTGACATAAAAGACGGCGCTGATATCGCCATTGACGGCGACATTTTCATACTCACAAAAAATGGCGACATTTATAAATTCACAAATGGATTAAAACAAACATTCTCCATTGAGGGTCTTGACCCGATCTTGACTTCTGCCGATAAAATATGGACCTACGTTGATTTGAATTATTTATATATTCTGGATTCCGCCGGCAAAAGGTTGGTTGTTATAAACAAAGAAGGAATACTGAAGTCGCAAATAACAGCCAAAGAATTTATAAAACCGACAGGCATGGTTGTTGATGAAACAAATGGCGAAGCATATATTTTAGACAACAACAAACTCTACCAAATAAATTTGCAGTAACATATTTCCGTCAATTACAAAACCGGGCGTTTACCCGGTTTTGTTTTCGCGAATTATTTCAAGATAGATCCTTCGGCCCACAACCTCAGGGTGACGCTTAAATAATTATTTAAGCGTCACCTTTCCACCCGCTTCTTCAATTTTCTTTTTCATTGCCTCGGCGTCATCTTTCTTAACACCTTCTTTTATAACCTTTGGAGCGCCGTCAACGATAGCCTTCGCGTCGGCCAAACCAAGACCCGTCACTTCTTTCACGGCCTTGATAACATTGATCTTATTTGCGCCTGTTTCAGTCAACTCAACGGCAAACTCTGACTTCTCTTCAACTGCCGGAGCGACGCCTGCGGCCGGACCAGCCATTATCATGGCAGGGGCGGATGCCGACACGCCAAACTTCTCCTCCAAAATCTTTACCAATTCGGAAAGATCAAGAACGGACATTTTTTCAATTTCCTCCACAAGTCCCTTGAATTTTGCCGGGACTTCAACTTTCTTGTTTTCTTCTGACATATTGTGATTAAGATTTCGCTTTCGCGACATTATTTAATACGCAAACCAAATTTCTAAGATTACCAGCCAGCACATTGACAAAGCCGGAAACCGGAGCGTTGATCGAGCCAACCAATCTGGCAAGCAGTTCAGTTTTGCTCGGCAAGGCGGCCAAATTTTTTATGGCCATCGCGTCAACGAATTTACCTTCAAGAGTTCCGCCGAAAATTTTTAACACATCGTGGGTTTTGGCGAAAGTGTTCACGATTTTAGCCGCAACCACTTCATCGTTCATTCCCATGAATGTCGCGACACCGCCCTGAAAAATCTTGGGGTCAACATTTGTTAGCCCGACATCTTCGCAGGCTCGTTTGACCAATGTTTTTTTCGCGGCCAAAACTTTGATGTCATTCTTTCGGCACTCTCTGCGCAACTCATCTGATTCGGAAACTTTTAATCCCTGAAAATTAGCAAAAACAATGGCTTTCGCCTGTTTTATCCCCTCAATCAAGGATTTTATTGTGACCTGCTTTTGTAACTTTGTTTTAGGCATATACTAACAAAAAATCTGTGTTTTACCACAGACCGCTAGCACAAATCGACCTCAAATAGTTTAGAAATCTATTGTTTGTACCTCGGCAGGAAATTAAGCCTTTCGGCGCCTGCTGTCTATGGATGGGTCTATATTACAACACAAATATTGAGCTGTCAAGGGCATGCACAAAAAATGTTGTTAATTATTCAATTTAATCTTTCCTACCAGGATCTTCAATTTGTTCCGGATGATGAATTCCAAATTTTCTCTCCAACTTTTGTCGCGCCGCTCTTGCCTGTTCTGGAGAACCTTTTTTTATCTGACCAAGCAAACTGCTTATCCGCGCCTCTTTTGCGTCGACCTCTTTGATAAACTCATCAAATGGTTTCGGTTTTTCTGCCATATTCAAAATGTGTGAGTTAGATATTATCTATTTTACAATAGTCCCCTCAAACTTTTTATTATTTAAAACTTTTTCAAATTGATTTAAGTCCGTGCCTTTTACAAATGAAACTTTTAAGCCAAGACTTTTTGCCATTTTTACGGCCTTTGGATCAAACGGCAGGTTCGCGCCCGGATTCCATTTACTTCCGACAATTTTTTGCATCTCCGGCCAAGTCATTCGCGGAATCGGTTCGGCGTTTGCGTCTTTTTTCGGATCGGCCGTGTAAACATAACTGATATTTGAAGCATTGATTAGTTCTTTTGCTCCATAAGTTTTCGCGAGCAAAACCGCGTCATAATCAGTTGAACATCCGGGCTTCCAACCGCCGGCGACTAAAATCGGCTTATTGGATTTTATTCTTTTTACCGGATTCTCAATCAGTTTTTTATCCGATAAGCCGCTGAATAATAATCCAACAAACTTCGCGTTAAAATGCGTGGCGTAAATTCCAAGCCAATCCAAATCCTCGTCGGAAACATTTTCAATCGCTCGCGCGACTTGCTGATATTTCCTGCAAGTTGACCCTCCGCCCACTACTAAAATAAATTTCTCGCCCTTTTTTACTCTGTTCAAAATTAATTTTCTGAATCTTTTTAAAAATTCAATACTGAACCCTTCCGGCGGAATGATAATCGACCCTCCGATAGATATGACGCGATACTCGTTTTTTGGCATAGTGTTCTGTCATTCCGAACGTATGTGAGGAATCTCTGTCCGCACAGACATGGATCCTTCGCTTTGCTCAGGATGACAGTATGGTTATTTAAAATTGGTTTGCTTTAAAATTGCGGGTTTGCGTTTTGTTGTTCTTTCCGATTCCACCTTTTATTTTTGCATAATACATCGCCTTATTTGCTTTAAACAAACTCGGCGTGCGGTACGCGGTTTTGCCTTTTTGCGCGCGATTTGAAGAATAATTTTTCATGTCGCAAAATTAATTTTTAAACAATGAATTTATAAACCAACCGAAAATCCACATAATCAACGCGCCCCAGAAAGCAGGCCAAAAACCGGCCACGTAAAAACCTTTGACAAAAGTGGACGCAAACCAAAACAAAACGGTGTTTATAACCAGCGTAAATAATCCGAGCGTAAGAATATTTATAGGCAAAGTCAGAAAAAGAATAATCGGTTTTATCAGAGCGTTAATCAACCCCAGAATCAAAGCCGCGGCCAGCGCGTAATAAAATCCGGCAACGCGAATTCCGGGAACATAATAGGCAATTAACATCAGCGCGCCAGCGCTCAATAACCAACGAATTATTAACTTCATAAAAAACTAGGATTATTTTTTTAATTCTTTAATTTTATTTTCCATTTTTTCCAGATATTCTTTGAGTCCCTTAACCAATTTAGCGCCCTGTTCAAATTTGTCAATCCCCTCCTCCAAATCAATCCCATCTTTTTCAAACCACTCCACAATTTTTTGGAGCTCGGCGTAATTTTCCGCGAATTTATTTTTTACCGGTGTTTTCGGCATATTAATGCTATTCAAAAAGTATTTTTTGCTAAACAGCCAGTTTTTTACGCAAAACCTCTCCTATCAACGCCCCTTCGCCTAATTCTACCACAATCTCGTCGCCTGCCACAACCTGCCCAACTTTACGCACTATTTTCCCGCCCTTGTCGCGCGTTATGCTATAACCGCGACGCAAAACCTGCCTTGGGTTTGAATTTACAAGCAAACGTTGGGCAAAATTCACAAAATCGATTTTTTGCTTGACCGTGTTCTTCAACAAACTAAAGACATTAAAAAAACTTTGAATCAACATTCGTCCTTTTGAAATTGGCGCTTCCAATTTGCCGGAAATTAAATAAAACGCCTGCTCAACCGATTTTAATTTGCTCAAAATTTTATGCTTCAGAGTTTGCTCTATATTTTCAATTTCAAAATTCAGTTCGGAAATAAAATCCTTGCGATCCGGCGCGACGATTTCCGCCGCGTTTGACGGCGTGGATGCGCGGACATCGGCGGTCAATTCGGCCAGGGAAACATCGCGTTCATGTCCGATGCCGGCGATAACCGGAATGCGCGAAGCATAAATCGCGCGCGCGACTTCTTCTGAATTAAACGCGGCCAAATCTTCCAGCGAACCTCCTCCGCGAATCAACACAAGAACATCCGGCCTCAATTCAGCCTCGCATTTTTCAAAATCGGCAAACGCCCGCGTGATATCTTCAACCGCCTGCTCACCCTGCACAAAAACCTGGCGCAATATTATTTCAACTCCGCCCCACCTATTATTTAAAATTCTTTTAAAATCGCCGAAAGCCGCGCTGTCTCGCGAAGCAATCACGCCGATTTTCTGCGGCAAATATGGCAACTCGCGCTTTCTCGATTCATCAAACAATCCTTCTTCGGTTAATTTCTTTTTCAACAACTCATACGCTCTTTTAAGCGCGCCTTCGCCAACCATTTCAACTTTCTGAACAGTAAAACTAAATTTTCCGCTTTTCTCGTGGATTTTCGGATAACCATAAACACGCGCTTTCATCCCGTCTTCAAGCGGAGCGCGCAACATAAACACTGTTGAAAAACACGACAAAACCGACCGCGCGTCTTTCAAACTAAAAAATATCCACTTGTTTTGGGATACCCCGTATTGCGAAACTTCGCCTTCAATAATAAACTCGCCGGCAATGATTCCGTTGATCTGCTCAATAAATTCTGAAACCGACAAAATTGGGAGCATACTAACCGACTAGCAGTCTAAACAATCCATTGATTATCGGCGTGATAAGTTCAAACATAAAAAAAATAAAGAACAGCAAAATAAAAAACCCGTAGCGATCAAGAAAATTTTTAATATTTTGCGCTAAATCCGGCAGGATGGCGTATAAAATCTTTGAACCGTCAAGCGGAGGAATCGGCACAAGATTGAAAACCATTAACATGATATTCGCGTAAACTATGATTGATAAAATGTAAGACATTGAAGCGTTTGGAAAAAATCTTATCACAAGAGCGAAAGCGAAAGCCAATAAAAAATTCGCCATTGGTCCGGCGATTGCCACCATTGCCGGCCCCCATTTTTGATTTTTTAAATTATACGGATTGTAAGGCACGGGCTTCGCGTAAGCAAACAAAAAGCGCCCGCCGGTTAAAACAGACAGCATGATTGGCATTAAAATGGTGCCCCACAAATCAATATGCACGATCGGATTTATAGTCAGACGGCCAGCGTACCTGGCGGTTTTGTCACCCATCATATCAGCGGCCCAACCATGGGCATATTCGTGTATTATCGCGGACGGTATTATGACAAAAAAATAGAATAAAAAATCCATATATTCCTCTTGACAATAACTTAACTTTAGAGTAAAATTGCTCCAGCTATTATAGCTTACAATAAATTTTAATTCAACCATTACATGGGCACTGCCTATGTAATCTCATTCATTGCCAATATGAGCAGAGTTTGCCACTTTTGCGACAAAAAAGCCGTGCGCGCCAATCATGTCAGCCATTCAAACCAAAAAGTTCCAAGAAGGCAGAAGCCGAATCTTCAACTCATCAAAATAGGCAAGCAGAGAGTAAGGGCTTGCTCTACCTGCAGAAGGACCATGGCTAAAACAAACGTGTAAAAAATAAAATCCCCGACAAAGGGGATTTTATTATTCGCGCTGTCTGGCTGGCGGGATTTGAACCCGCGATCTCATGCACCCCATGCATGCGCGATACCAACTTCGCTACAGCCAGTTTTACGGATGGATTATATACATACTTAAACAAAAAAGCAATCCTCTTGGGATTTGCCAATCGGTCAGCGGTGGACGGCGTTACATGTCCCACCAATATAGGTGGTAAGCCTCACGCTTGACCCTCAAGCCAAGCAAATATTGGCGAACCAATTTTTAATGCTGTAGAACAATCATACGCCGCCCTACGCTTACCTATATGTAATCATAGATATTTGATTTATTTTTGTCAAGAAAAAAAATAAAAAAATGATTTGACTTTTGAGCTAAAATATGCTTAACTATTCCAATGATTTTTACTTCAAATTCAGATAAAGAAACCAAAAAAATCGGCCAAGATTTATCTCGCTCGTTTTCAGGCGGGGATATTTTGTTGCTATATGGGGAACTCGGCGCCGGAAAAACGACGCTGGTCAAAGGGATCGCCAAAGGTCTGGGAATTGATAAAGAAATAACCAGCCCGACATTTTCCTTAATGAATATTTTTGAAGTTAAAAAACGAAATTTTAACAAACTGATTCACATTGACACTTACCGCCTTGAAAAAGAACAGGAGTTGATCCAAATCGGAGCCGAAGATTATTTAGGCGTGCCGGATGCGGTTGTAATCGTTGAATGGCCGGAAAAAATGGAAAATTTGCTAAAAAATAAAAAAGTAAAAAAAATTCGCACGGAACACTCCTGCTCCGGACGCAAAATCACGATTGAAGACTAATCTTCATATTTACTTTTCAAAGAATGCTCGCACCCGCAGTAATCCTGACGATATATTCCTTTTTCTTTAACCATTTTTGCGGCCTTTTCCTGCCTGCCTTTTTTCTTCCAATCTTCTTCGTAAAATCTTAAATTGTAGTGTTTGGAAAATGCCTTGCAGATAGGGTGTATTATCTCCGCTTTTTTATTCCTGCCGCTGGTTAAAGTCGTGCCCCACCACAAAAAACCATTTTTTTTCGCGTATTCGGCCGCGCGCGCCAATCTAAATTTAAAACACGAACAGCATCTAACCCCGCCCTCCGGCTCGTTTTCAAATCCCTTTATCGCTTCGCGCCATTTTGCCGCTTCATAATCCATGTCAGCCATTTTTACACCCCATTCATCGCAAATTTTTTTCACCTCGGTTTTGCGTTTTAAATATTCATCTTCCGGAAAAATATTCGGATTATAAAAAAAAGCAGTCAGACCAAACTGATTTTTGAGCTCATCTATCACCGCGATACTGCACGGCGCGCAACATGTGTGCAATAGAAATTTTGGCATATGTCATATTGAGCGGAGCGAAAGATCTCTATCTTCATTGGCGAACGGACAGAGATTCTTCACTGCGTTCAGAATGACAACTAAATACCATTATTTTTTAAGATAATCTCTGCTCTTCAACTCAGGCGGCAGATATTCTTGATCAACCGATCCGTCATAATCGGGATTATATTTATAATCCTTCCCATAGCCGATATTTTTCATAAACTTTGTCGGAGCGTTGCGCAAATGAATCGGAACCCCCAACTGCGAAGTGTTGCGCGCGTCCTCGGCCGCCTGATTATACGCGCTATATAACAAGTTGGATTTTTTTGATTTGGCGCAATAAACCACGGCCTGGGCCAAATGAACCGAACATTCCGGCATTCCCAGCTTGTGGCAGACGTCAAAGGCGGCATTGGCCTGCACCAAGGCCTCGCTGTTGGCCATACCAACATCTTCGCTGGCAAAACGCAAGACCCTTCTGGCGACATACAACGGATCGGCCCCGCCCTCCAGCATGCGGGCCAGCCAATAAAGCGAAGCGTTGGCATCCGACCCGCGCATTGATTTATGTAAAGCGGAAATCAAATTATAAAACTCCTCGCCTTTTTTATCAAAAACAAGATGGGTTCGCTGAAATGCTTCTTTAATATTATCTTTGTCCAATTTTATTTTTTCTTTTTCATCCGCTTTCACCGCCAGTTCCAACCCGTTTAACGCCGCGCGCGCGTCGCCTCCGGCCAATTCGGCCAAAAGTTCTTTGGTTTCCAAATCTATTTCAATATCCAAATCGCCAAACCCCCTGCTTTTGTCGCTTAACGCGCCATTTATAATTTTTATTATATCTTCAATCTCTAAATATTTTAAAATGAACACATGCGAACGGGAAAGAAGAGCTCCGATAATTTCAAAAGAAGGATTCTCGGTGGTGGCGCCGATTAAAATAATCGCGCCTTTTTCAACATAGGGCAAAAGCGCGTCCTGCTGGGCCTTGTTCCAGCGGTGAATTTCATCCAAAAATAAAATTGTTTTTCGCTCGGTTTCTTCCAAAATTTTTTGAGATTCCTTTACAATTTTCATCAAGTCCTCTTTGCCGCTTGAAACAGCCGATAAACTTTTAAAGTCCGACCGCGTCTGCTCCGCGATAATGCGCGCCAAGGTTGTTTTGCCGACTCCCGGAGGCCCCCAAAAAATAAGAGAAGCAAGCTGGTCTTGCTCAATCAATCGCCTTAATAATTTGCCTTTTCCGACGATTTCTTCTTGCCCGATAAATTCGTCAAAATTTCTAGGCCTCATTCTGTCGGCAAGCGGCGCGGTCATAAATATTTCTGAATTTTATACATAATCCTTAAACTTATTCAGCCACCAGTCTTTAAATCGCCTATACCATCCTTTGGAATTAAAATTAAAATCACTCATTGGCACCGCCTCCTCTTTCCAGTCATCCAAAATGTGATTCAGATCGTCAATCATCTCTTTCTGCGAAAAAGAAACGCCGGCTTCCTGATTTAGAAACAAACCGCGATGCGTAAAATTCGCGCTTCCAACAACGCCAATTTTGTCGTCAGCCGTAACAGCTTTGCCGTGATTCATTTTCTTTAAAAAATAAAACGCGGCGCCGGCTTTCTGTGAAATGCCATAAAAAGCGCGCGCCATATATTCCATGAATTTAATATCGGTTTTCCAAGGAAGAATTATGTTGACTTTCACGCCTCTCTTTTTGGCTTTTGACACTAATTCTATAAATTCCCTATCAGGCACATAATACGGAGTGAGCAGATTGAAACTCTCTTTGGCCATATCCAAAGTTTGATAATAAACTTTCTTGAACGGTGATTTTTTTGCGGCATAAATCGGAGAATGTAAAATAAAATTAACCTTATCTTTAAGATGCGCGAGGCCGGTAGTTAGCTTGGGATGTAACAAGTGTTTAATTTCCTCCCTTCTTCCACCGGAATTAATATATGTTCTCGCGAAACCATATAACAACGGTCTGGCTATCCTCCCTGTGACTTTCAGATGCAAATCATACCAATCTCGCGCGGATTCCTTAATATTTACGCCGCCAATAAAAACCACTTCCTCATCTATAATCAAAACTTTTCGATGCGTTCTATGCCATACCCTCTTCCACCAACTGGACAATCCGATAATCGGACTCAAAGAATGAAAAACTTGAAATTTAACTCCTGAATTTTTCAATTTATCCTTGGCCTTATTTGACAACTCATAACTGCCTATCGCGTCCACAACCAACATGACATCAAGCCCGGACATGGCTTTTTGGCAGAGAATATCAATAAAAGAGCCGCCTGCCGCGTCGTCAATAAGAGCATAGATTTCCCAATAAATTGATTTTTTCGCAACGCTAAGACAGCGCTTCATTTCTTCCCACGCTGAAACGGTTGTATTAAAAAATTGATAGGAAAATCCGTCCATATTATTCACTGTATAACTTCTTAACCAAAAAAGCAACTGCCATTTTAGCAAGACAAAAAATCAGCCACCTTGTTTTCAACATCGTGAGCGGTTTTCGTTTTTTCCATCAACCTAACGCGAAGCTCCTTGGCTCCGCTGAAACCGCTTGCGTATGCCTTGTAATGTTTTTTCATTATGTCAAAATTTTTGTGTTTGCCCAATAATTTTTCAAACAAATAAGTGTGCTCAACCATAACATTTAATTTTTCTTTGATTGTAATCGCGGCATGATTAATTTTTCTATTAAACAGCCATGGATTGCCAAAAATACCCCGGCCAATCATTGCCCCGTCGGCGCCGGTTGCTTTTATTTTTTCTTCCGCGTCGGCGATATCTTTCACATCGCCGTTGCCAATAATCAAAGTTTTGTCTGACGAACTGTCATATTTATCGCGAATAGCCACCGCGTCCGCGATTGTTTCCCATTTCGCCGGCGCCAAAGACATTTCTTTGCGCGTGCGGGCATGAATGATAACGGCCGCCGGCTCGGTTTCCAAAAGATTTGGCAACCACTCATCTAAAATATTTTTGCCATAGCCAATCCTGGTCTTAATTGACACCGGCAATTTACCGGCACCTCTTTTTGTTTCTTTCACAATTTCTTGCGCGAGTTTCGGATTTTGCATCAAGCGCGCCCCGGCCTCCTGTTTCTCCACATTCTTATCGGGGCAACCCATGTTAATATCAATGCCATCAAACCCCAACTCGCGCAAAAGCAAAGCTGTTTTATAAAAGTTTTCAGGTTTGGATCCAAAAATCTGCGCCACAATCGGCCGCTCGGCTTTGTCAAACATTAAATCTACCAACAACCTTTCTCTGCCCGCGGACACAAGCCCGTCGCAGGAAACAAATTCGGTCCACATCACGTCCGGCTTGCCGTATTTTGCGATTATACGCCTGAAAGCCGCGTCAGTGACATTTGACATCGGCGCCAAGCACAAAATCGGTTTTTTTAATTTTTTCCAAAATCCAGTTGTCATATAAGAAAAATACTTGCGACGCAAACATCTGCTAACTCAAATCTTTCTTCCTCTCCTCAAATTCTTTTTTATCAATCTCGCCTTTGGCATAGCGTTCTTTCAAAATTTCAAGCGGGGATTTTTCATGACCATGATTACTGTGAGATTGACTTGTAAACCATCTGATAAGCGCGATAATTCCGACAATTATCAGCACCCACCAAAGAATCATAAAAATCCAACCGAACCCGCCGAAGGGTGTAAATCCAAAATTCATCATAGAGTTATTCGTTTGATTAGACCCAAAGGGAGACGACCACCCTCCCCACATCATATTCATCATCGGCAAAAAACCGACATCTTGCGACGGAAACGCGACGGAAGTATCGCAACCGCTCAAGCGTTTGCCCATAACCGAGTGCATTTGTGCCTCGCCATTTTCGCCCATCATTCTTTTCATCATCTCATTCATGGCGATATGTCGTGAGGTATCTCCGATGGATTGACCCATAAAATACTCGCCGATTTTCTCAAAATCCGAATCACTAAGTTGCGAACAAGCAACTGTTTTGTTCGTTAAGTTATCCAAAAAGTTTTTGCCTTCTCGTTCTTCCTGTTGCTGGCTTTGTATTGCAGTACTATCAGGAGATGGGTTCAGAAAACCCATCATGCCTTGAGCAAAAGAAAATTCGGGAAGTAAAGCAAAACCAAAAACAAAAACAAAAATTGTGATAAAAAAGATTTTTTTCATAAGCTATTTCGCGTTATTGATAATGTTTTGAATGATTTGATCAATTTCTTTTGGCCGCTCGCCCAGATCGGCTTGCGGGAAAAACTGCGACAGAACAATCGGGCGCATGCCGGAAATGAAAATTTGCCGATCTTTAGTATAAACATTTATTTTGCAAGGTAAACAAAGTCCAATTTTAATGTCTATGTCCAAAAATTCATTCGCAAACTTTGCGTTGCAAAATTCAACAATTTTAAATGGCTCTCTTTGAAATCCTTTTTCGCCTAAAGTTTTCTGCACATCATGAATATATAAAACTCGCATGCCGGCTTTGGCAATTTCGTCTTGCACATTTTGAACCGTCTCGTCAAAAGTTTTTGTTGTAGTTGTGGTGTAATCAAATTCCATAAATTTTTCTTTGCTAATACCGCAGACTTTTAGACAAGTGGAACAAGCAACAATTAGCAAGTCGTAACGCGTTCCACGCTTTATCATTTTTATAGGGAAGCTCGTTGATAATAATGGTAATTGTTTGCATAATATAATTTAAAATTTTTCTAATAATTTACCGTCGGCTTCCAGTTGTTCTTTGAGGGCTTTTCTTAAAGCATCATAGGCCACGAGAATTTTAGGGTTGGCGACGCTGCACGCCGCCAACCAAATTTTTACCGAAAATCCGAAAAGTTTTTTAGTGGTACCGCCAACGGGAATTGAACCCGTGTTACATGGTTGAGAACCATGTGTCCTAGCCACTAGACGATGGCGGCGTTTGAAGAATATACTAACAAAAAAAATACGCGCGGTCAACGGATTTACATCCCTCTCGCCTTTCGACGCGCTTCATTTTCATCCAAAATAATTTTTCTGATTCTGACATTTTTTGGAGTAACTTCCACCAATTCATCATCGCCGATATATTCCAAAGCGTCTTCCAAATCCATAGTTCGCGGGGTATTAAAATGCTCGGCGCTGCCATCGCCTTTTGAACGCATATTTGAAAGCTGTTTTTCTTTGCAAACATTTACGCTGATGTCTCCTGTGCGCGCGCTCTGACCGACAACCTGCCCTTTATAAACCTGAACAGCCGGACCCAAAAATAATACTCCCCTGTCTTGCACGTTTAACAGCCCATACAAATTTGTTACGCCTGTTTCATGCGCGACCAACGAGCCCTGCTCGCGTTCCCGCCAGTTAGCCGGATCAGGCATGTATTCAAAAAACATGGTGTTGATAATTCCAAGTCCGCGCGTATCAGTTAAAAATTCCGTTCTATACCCAAATAATCCGTGCGTCGGTATAATAAATTCCAAAAAAACAATTCCATTTTCCGCGCGCATTTCACGCAATTCGCCATGCCTGCTTCCAAGTTTCTGAATCACCGCGCCGGAATGCGCTTCAGGCGTTTCTATAAACACCTGTTCGTATGGCGTCATTTTGCGCCCATCAACTTCTTTTGTGATTACTTGCGGGCGGGAAACCTGAAACTCATACCCTTCTCGTCTTAGACGCTCTATTAAAATCGCCAGGTGCAATTCACCGCGTCCGGAAACAACCCAGTCGCCATTTTGGCCATCTTCAACTTTAAGCGCCATATCTGTTTCCAATTCTTTATAGAGACGCTCGCGAACTTGTCTTGATGTTGAAAACTGGCCTTCTTTGCCGGCAAACGGAGAATCATTCACGCAAAAAGTCATTTTTACGGTTGGCTCTTCTATTTTTAGAAGTGGCAAGGCAATCGGGTTATTTAAATCCGCGATTGTCTCACCGATATTTATATCAGGAATGCCCGCGATGGCAACCACATCTCCGGCTACCGCCTCTTTGACTTCTATTCTTTCCAGCCCAAAAAAAGTCATCAAAGCCATAACACGGCACTTGGTCATTTGCCCTGCGCGGTTTATATGCATCACATCTTGTCCGGTTTTAATCGCGCCGTTATAAATTCTGCCTGTCGCAATACGACCCTTAAAGTCGTCGCCGGTAATGGTTGTAATTAAGATTTGAAGAGGCGCGTTTGGATCTACTTTTGGCTCCGGGATAAATCTTAAAATTGTATCAAAAATCGGAGTGATGTCTGTCATTTTTTCCAAATCGGGCTGCAGATCGGCCTTACCTTGTTTGGCAGAAGCGTAAATAACCGGAAAGTCCGCAACGTCGTCGCTTGCTCCCAACTCTACAAACAAATCAAACGTCTTGTCCAAAACCCAGGCTGGTCTGGCGCCCGGTTTATCAATTTTATTTATTACAACAATAATTTTGTGACCCATTTGCAAGGCCTTTTTCAACACAAATCTGGTTTGAGGCATTGGGCCTTCTTTGGCGTCAACAAGCAACAAACACCCATCGGCCAGTTTTAAAACACGCTCAACTTCCCCGCCAAAATCAGCGTGGCCCGGAGTATCTATGATATTTATTTTTGTATCAGCCCATTGGATAGAAGCATTTTTGGAAAAAATAGTGATGCCGCGTTCCCGTTCCAAATCATTGCTGTCCATGATCGTGTCTTGATTGGCAAGCTCTTTCCCGAGTTTTGTCTTGGATTGGCGCAACAAAGCATCCACAAGAGTTGTCTTCCCGTGATCCACATGGGCTATGATTGCGACATTTCTTATTTCCATATAGTTAGTTTCAGCACTATACAGCAAAAAACCTGAATTGTCAATTTTATGAGGTAAACGCAGTAATCTAAACTACTGGAACCACCTAAATGGTAAAATATGGCTTTATCCAT
>JBBTQE010000037.1:0-1938 GCA_038065775.1 Patescibacteria group bacterium | reverse complement strand
CTTTTGACTTTTGACTTTTAACTTTGCGTCTCCTCCTGCGGAGCTTCGTGTCCCCGGTCACGCACTGCCCGGCCACATGGAAAAGCGAAGTCGGGGCAGTAGTACCAATTCCCACATTTCCATCTGACAATATCCTCACCCGCTCCGACCCGCCAGTTGAAAAATTCAGGGTGTCTGCGCCAGAGCTCCAAAAACCCGTGTTGGTGTCGGACACAAAAGAGAGGGACGGGGTGGTGACGGCTCCGGCAGGCAGGAGGGCGTAGCCGGATGAGTTGATGCCGAACTGGTTTGACAAACCTACAGTAAAGAGATAAGCAGGAGCAACAGAGCCAATGCCCACATTTCCATCCGACTGAACAAAAAGATTGCTCGTTGCCTGCCAAGCCGAGCCGTTTCCTCTTAGGGTATATCCTTCCGATGAAGAAGGAAGCGCTCCTCCGCCCGACATGTTTGTTCCGTTCCAAAATAGATTACCGCTTACGTTGTATAGTTTATCCGTTGTTGTTCCGGGAGCAGTGGTTTGAACTAACTTTACTCTGCCGTTCACGTCCAAAACCTCGGCTGGGGCAGTTACCCCGATACCGACGTTGCCGTCGCTTAAAATGCGCACGCGCTCCGATCCCCCGGTGGAGAAGTTCAGGGTATCTGCGGCCGAGCTCCAGAGGCCGGTGTTGGTGTCGGAGGCGAAAGTTAGGGCAGGAGTTCCCGCCAGACCTTGCGGAAGCAAGGCAAATCCCGAGGAATTAACCCCGAACTGGGAAGACGAGCCAACGGACAAGAGGTAACTCGGCGCGGTCGTACCCACCCCGAGGTTGCCTTGTATATATGTATTGTGGGCAATAATGTCATTGCCGACAAAATTGTGAGTATTTTCTACTTCAATGTCGTAAACTTGCTCTTTTCCTGTCTTTTTAAGAGAAACAATTTTTTCAAATTTTGCTGTTTTGTTTTCTTCATTATGCGTTGCCACGAGGTCGCCTTCTGATAAAAAGGCTACCTTCACCCAGTCGGGATCTTCCCCTATTGACAAGGTTTCTTGATTGGAATATACTAAATTTAGTAGTATACCCCGGGAAGTATCCGGGGCTTTTTTATTCTCCTTTCCAAGTTCAACAAATTTTCTCAATTTTTCTAAAATAATAAATTTTCCTTGGCGTAATTCTACGGAAAGATTGTCGTTGCCGGAAATAAAAATAATTTTCTTTCCCTTTGCTAAAATATCCTCTCTTAAATTTACAAAATCACTGTCACCCGACAAGAGAATTACAACATCCAATCCTTCCAAAGAATTCAAAACATCAATAGCGATATCTACATCTACGTCGCCCTTTTTATTCATTCTCTCCATAATTGTGCCGTCTCCGAAATGAATCTTTTCTGGAATATATTTCAAGGGTTTGGTAATAAGGGTGACATTATCTCCTTCAAGATGCTGCCAAAATTTGGTAAATTCCAGGGGATGAAAATTAAAATCTTCCAACAAGTCGCCTTTATATCCCAATTTTGAGAGAAATTTTTGAGTTTTATAAAATGCCGGCTGATCGTTCGCCTTAGGAATTGCCAGATAATAATTCATAAATTGCACATCAAAATCTTGCGATAAAATTTCTTTCAAACTGCCGTAATCCACCCTCCACCCCATTTCTTTTTGCGCGTAAAACATATTGGCGTCGTCAATAAAAATACCCACTCTTGGTTTTTGTTTTACAGTTTCCGGAACTCCGACCATTGCCAGATACGGATGATTTCCAGTTGTCCTTATTGTCTTGCCGGATTCGGTTTTCATTTCGTAAATTTCCTGAATCCCCATATCCAAAAGCCCTTTGACTTTTTGATATTCAAATCTTTTTATTTTCTCGTTAAATGTAAGCACCTCATCCCCAGGCTGGATGTCTTTAATCATCACCTCGTCGTATAAATAATTCTCGTCTTCACTTA
>JBBTQE010000036.1:0-17751 GCA_038065775.1 Patescibacteria group bacterium | reverse complement strand
CCTGATAAGAGCCGAACCGCAAAGCGGGTACTTCGTGATCGGAATAATTTCCAAAGTGCCAGTTTCACAGCAATTAAATGAAAAACTCCAGGGAATTTGCATTGGCGCCACCATAAATGAAATCAACCAAAAAACTCAAACCACAGCCAGCATTATAGTTATTTCGCCTGAATTTGAAAATGAACAGAATCTCTTGAAAGAACTGTACGAGAGTTTGTTCAGACAGGCAAGCATTGTTAGCTTGTCGGATTTTTATGAATCATTCATGAAACGAATTCCTCCATTTACATTTTCTGAAGGATGGTTCGTCGCTAATTTGCACGAACAACAAAAAAAAGTTTATGACCAGTTTAAAATTTTAGTGGATTATTTTTTAGGAGTCATCCTCGGAATTATTTTTATCGCCATAAGTCCTTTTGCAGCCTTAGCCATTAAAATTAATTCCAAAGGACCAATCTTTTTTTGCCAAAACAGAGTGGGAAGACATGGGGTGAACTTTAAAGTATATAAATTAAGAACCATGAAAGTTCTGGCCGCCGATGGTAGCGCCGAAACACAAGGACCCCAATTCGCCGCCAACGACGACTCAAGAATAACGGCTGTGGGTAAATTTTTAAGAAAAACGCGAATTGACGAATTGCCGCAATTTATCAATATTTTAAAGGGGCAAATGTCTCTAATCGGACCAAGGCCTGAACGGCCAGAGTTCGTCCGGCAACTCACGGAAAAAATGCCCTACTACGCCTTGAGGCATTTAGTCAAACCCGGATTAACTGGCTGGGCGCAAATTCATAGCGCCTACTACGGGACGATTGAAGAAAATCTGAAAAAATTGGAATACGATTTATTTTATATAAAACATCGAAATTTTACTCTCGACGCTTCAATTATTTTGCGGACTGTGGCGACGGTTTTGAAGATGATGGGGAGGTAGCTGCCGCGCTTTTCATCGCCGCTTTAATCAGCCCCACAAACAGCGGATGCGGAGTCAAAAACCTGGATTTGAATTCCGGATGATATTGCACGCCAACAAAAAATGGATGGTTCTTTAATTCCACAACTTCCACCAAATTCGATTGCGGATTTATTCCCACAATCTGCATCCCATTTTTTTCCATTTCAGCTCTGTATTTGTTGTCAAACTCATACCTGTGGCGATGGCGTTCGCTGATTTTTTTCTCACCGTATAATTTTTGAGTTACGCTCCCCTCTTTTAAAACGCAATCATAGGCGCCTAAACGCATTGTATGTCCGTAGCGATTATGTTTTATATTATCGGCCTGTTTTGGATTCACATTTATTATCAAATGCTTACTACTCGGATCGCATTCCACCGTATGCGCGTCTTTGTGCCCCAAAACATTTCGCGCAAATTCTATTGTTGCCAACTGCATGCCATAACACAGACCCAAATACGGCAAACTATTTTCACGCGCGAACTGAATTGATTTTATAATTCCCTCTATGCCTCTTGTGCCAAAACCACCCGGTACCAAAAGCGCGTCATAATTTGCCAAATCCTTAACTTTCTCCTGATTTTTCTCAAAATCTTCGGAGTCAATCCAGGTCATTTCCGGGTCAACATTGTTGTGCCAAGCCGCGTGTTTTACCGCGTGAATAACAGAAATATAAGAATCGGATAATGTGTAACTGCCTGTCGCAAAATATTTTCCAACCACCGCGATTTTAACTTTTTTGTCGGCTTTTTTCATTTTACCGACGAAATTATTCCACTGATTGTCGCGCTTGCCCTTTGATTTCATTTTCAACCGGTTCATCAGCAGATTGCCAAAATTTTGCTTTTCCAAAACAATTGGAATTTCATAAATACTTGGCACATCAGGCACGGCTATTACATCATTTTCCGAACGCAGCCAACAAAAAAAGGCCAGCTTCTGCCTTCGCGGTTTATCTAAAGCGCAGACACCGCGCGCCACTATAAAATCCGGCTGAATACCGCTATTATTCAATGTCCTGGCCGCATGCTGTGTTGGTTTGGTTTTCATTTCCCCCAAATGGCTCGGCACTGGCAAAAAACTAACCAACACAAAAACCACATCATCCGGATTATCCAATTTCATCATGCGCGCCGCTTCCAAAAACAAAATATTTTCATACTCCCCCACTGTTCCGCCTATTTCAACAACCATCACCTCGGCCTTTGTCTTTTGGGCCGCGGTTTTTATCCGCGAGATAACTTCCATTGGGATGTGCGGCACTACTTGCACGCAGTGGCCTTTATACTGCATGCTTCTTTCTTTCTCAATTACACTCAAATAAACCCGTCCAGTGGTCATGTAATTTACGGAGTTTATATTTGTATCCAAAAATCTTTCATAATTTCCCAAATCCTGATCTGTTTCATCACCGTCTTCAGTCACAAACACTTCCCCGTGCTCCACCGGATTCATAGTGCCGGCGTCCACATTTATATACGGATCAATTTTAATCGCGGAAACGTGAAAACCCCGATTTTTTAATATCCTACCGATCGACGCCGTGGTTACCCCCTTGCCAACCCCGCTCAATACCCCTCCTATCACAAAAATATACTTTGTCTTCATAAAAAAATTATTTCTTGCTAACGACTACCGTTACATCGGCTTCCAACCCATGTCCGAGCTTAACTTTCGCAATATACTCGCCGGCTTCTTTCACAGGCTTCATTATAACCTGATTCTTAAAAATTTTAAAGCCCCTTTTCCCCAGTATGTCGGCAACCTTCTGCGGACCAATGGCCGCGTATAGCGCGCCACCTTCGCTGACCTTCTCGCTTATCTCAATTTCCAGCCCATCCAACTTTTCCGCCGCGCTTTGCTGTTCTCTTAATTCCAACTCGCCATTCTTTATCTGTTTTTTCCTTTTCATCTCTAAATCCGCCAGCGATTTCTTGGTCGCCGGCACTGCCAAATTATGAGCAAACAAAAAATTCCTGGCATAACCATCCGCCACATCTTTTATTTCGTCAATCTTGCCCAATTCAGGGACATTTTGAATTAGAATAACCCGCATAAGCTCTATTGTTTTTTTTAACTATTTGATATAGTATACTACAGATTTCTAAAAAAACTCAACTAAATATAAATATGCCAAAATCGGGATTTGTTACGCTTATTGGTCGATCAAATGTGGGCAAGTCAACTCTCCTCAACACGTTGGTCGGAACAAAGCTGGCGGCAGTGACTGACAAACCGCAGACAACTAGAAATATAATACACGGAGTTTTGAATACCGAACAGGGGCAAGCCGTTTTTGTGGACACCCCCGGAATTTTTAAAGAGAAAAAAAATCCATTAGCCGGAAAACTAACGCAAAGAATCCACGAAGCTCTTCACGATATTAATTTAATATTGTATGTTGTTGACCCCGCCAAACCAATTGGCGCAGAAGAGCGAGCGACCCTGGCGCTTGTGCGAAATTTAGAAATACCCAAACTGCTTGTCATAAATAAATCTGATCTTCCTGAAAAAGAAAAAGAATTTCTGGAGGATTACAGATTACTCGGCCAAGAATTTCTTGATGTATTTGAACTTTCCGCGCTTCATAACACGCACATTCAGCCGCTCCGAAACAAAGTGTTTGAGTATTTGCCTGAAGGCGAACCAATGTATCCGCCGGAACAGCTAACAAATGTTAATGAGAGATTTTGGGTCGCTGAAATAATCCGTGAAAAAATTTTTAAAGCGCTTCGTCAAGAAGTTCCATACACGACTCATGTGGAAGTAGATGAAATTGAAGACAAACCCGATTTGTTTGTTATCAACGCTACCATTTATACATACGACACCAGATACAGAAAAATGATTATCGGCGCCGGCGGAAGATCGGTCAAAGAAATAGGTATCGCCGCACGCAAAGAACTTGAGACGGCCTTAAACAAAAAAGTTTTTCTTCAGTTAGAAGTTGAAACTGACAAACGTTGGGAAGAAAGAATCTAAACAAAACAGCCCCATTTAACCTGCGACTAACGCTTTACTGACGCGATTTTGCGTTTTCTGACATGCAATGGCGGAAACATTGAAATTTTCTTCAATATGTGATACAAAACCTAACAACAAGGCGGATAGAACTCTGGCAACTCACAAGGGGGCGTGCATTGAGCGCGTCTGACGCGACGAGAACCGACGGAGATGAAATCAAACAGAAACTCGCTGAAATCGCGCGAATCGCCAATCAAAGGGAGGGTGCAAAACTCGCGTCGATGCGCGAGTATATCGATCACATGGTTGATCGGCTAGATGATCTCCAACCCTTGAAGCCTCTCGAACTCATTGGGGCCATCCGGGAATTCACCGCGCACCGTGACGAGGCGCTCCAGTATTTGATGGAGCTACCCGATACGAGGCCGGCGGTGGTTGACGCTCTCATAACAACACCGCGCGAATGGTGGATTGGCGGAGCGCTCGTGTTCAACGTCAGCCAACTAGCGCTGACACCGGCGGAAGTCGTGCGTCTCATGCAGTGCGGATGGAAAGGTGAACAAACCGACCATCCGCTCTACGCGCACCTGGATGAAACACTCCAGTACCGCATGGCCAGCGGCACGCGCGTGCAATATCGCGAATACTGGGATGCCATTCTTCGGTTCTACGAGCTCTCCACTCGTGACGAAAGAATTCCCAGTGACAGAGCGCTCCTGCACAGGCTGATTGAGGAGCTCTACATGGTGTTGCGCTCCAATGGTTTCGTCCGTAGAATCGACGAGGAATACCGGGAAATCAAACCAGATGTCTGCGTCAAAAAACAGGACGCGGATGGTAAGATCGTCGAGTCCAAGATTCGACGGCCCGGATGGAACTTCGCCGTCGAAGTTGCGGTGAAGCTCGCCAGACCTGTGCAGCAACACCGCTGGCTCTATTCGTTCTGGCCCGTAGGCGAGATGATCCTCCAACTCGCCAAGCACTTCGAAACGCGCGCCTGAAGCCCACATCGCACCTTCCCACGGAACCACATCGCGCCAAATGCGCGTTCAATTCCGTACTGCTGCGCCTCGCCGTTCACGTCAGTGGATTTCGCGGGGCACAATCAAAAAAACGCCACTCGTGGTGTTTTTTTGATGTAAAACATTTATTTTGCGCCTAATACTTCTACTGCTTTTTTTATCATTATATCCTCACCTATTTTTTCTTTGTCCCAATCTTCCTTGACCTCAATATCCGGAGAAATGCCTTCCTTGTTTATATTTTTCCCATTTGGAGTAAACCACTCCGCAATAGTTAATTTTAAAGCGGAACCATCGGAAAGAATTTCAAAATCTTGCACAGAACCTTTGCCATAACTTTTTTCACCGACTACAACCGCTTTCTTATGATCTTGCAGGGCTCCGGCAACTATTTCAGACGCGGAGGCCGATCCTTTGTTTATTAATATCACTGTCTTTAATCCGGACAATCTATGTTTGCCTTGCGTTTCATATTTTACACCTTCCGCGCCATTAATGCCTTTCTCGCTAACTATAATTCCATCTTCCACCCACTCACTGGCCATTTCTACGGCGGATTGCAAATATCCGCCAGGATTATTTCTTAAGTCTAAAATAATCCCATTAACATTGCTTGATTTAATTTTTTTAATCGCTTTATTCAAATTGCTTGTAGTGTCATCGTTAAATTGCATGACCCGCAGATGCGCATAATCGCCTTTCATTGAAAAAAGAATTGCTGGAACGCTGATTTTTGATCTAACAATAGAAATATCCCGCTCTTTTGTTTCAGATTCTCTTAAAATTGTGATAACGACCGACGTGTCGGCTTTGCCTCTTATTTTTGATACCGCTACGCTCACGTCCATGTCATAAGTGCTCACCTTGTCAATAAACAAAATCTTATCCCCGGGTCTTAATCCGGATTTTTCAGCCGGAGAATCAGGCAATGGAGAAATAACCAAAAGCTGGCCTTCTTTAATTCCGATTTCGGCTCCTATACCTTCAAGTTCGCCTTCCAAATCCTTTGCAAATTCATCAGCGGCCTTTGGCGTAAAATACATTGAATACGGATCATTTAAAGAAGCCACCATCCCCTGAATAGCCCCGTAAAACATATCAACCTCATTTGTCGGCTGTTTCACATATTTTGTTTTAACCATGTCCCAAACTTCCCAGAACTGATTAAAATCCACTGAATTAGATTTGTTAAAATTTCTCTTCAAATTTAATACTTCTGTTATTGATGACATTCCATTTTCGCCAGAAATTTGTTTTTTAACATACCAAAATTTTCCAACTAAAATGCCAAAGCCAAAAGAAACAATAAATAAAATTACTGACAAATATATTCCAATATAACGACTCGCTCTAGCTTTAATGGGAGAAACCATAAATAATTAATTCAAATTTATATTTTTAAGAAATTTTTTTTACAACTTTAATATCGGCGCCGGCTTTATTCAATACTTCATATATATTCTCGTAGCCACGATCAATCGGATAAGTGTTGCGCAAAACCGAACGGCCTTTTGCCGCAAGCATGCTGATTAAAACATTAACGGCCGGACGCAACGCCGGAGGACAAATCATTTCGTTTGCCTTAAAACTTGTCGGACCCTCAACCCAAACACGATGGGTATCAATCAGAGTTATATCCGCGCCAAGTTTTTTCAAATCCAAACTGTAGATCGCGCGATTTTCATAAACCCAATCGTGAACCATTGTTCTGCCGTGGGCCTTTGCCAGAATTGGAATAAACAATGGCAAATTATCTATATTAAGACCTGGAAACGGCCTTCCATAAATTTTATCCGGCAAAGCCTTTAATTTAGACGGCCATACTTCAATGTCAACTATTTTGAATGGGCCGCCTCCATGGTAACCACTTTCATTTTTTATCTCCATTTTTTGCCCCATCTTTTCCAATTTGCATAATTCAAGCTCCAAAAATTCAATCGGACATTTCTTGATTGTAAGGTGCGAACCGGTAAGAATCGCGGCTGAAATAAATGTCATCGCGACAATCGGATCGGGCATGATTGAATATTTAACCGGCTTAAGCCTGTTCACGCCTTCAATGCTTAACGTCGTCGTGCCAATCCCGCTAATTTTTGCTCCGGCTTTCTTTAAAAAATAACAGAGATCCTGAACCATATAATTTGCCGAAGCCATCTTTATCACGCTTTTTCCGTGAGCGAAAATTGCCGCCATTATAACGTTCTCCGTAGATGTGTCCCCTGATTCATACATAACAACTTTGGCCGATTTCAGAGCGCGATTCTTCACATCATAATATTTTGATTTTGATTCAACTTTAACGCCAAAATTTTCAAGCGCGTATAAATGCGGCCTAACTGTTCTTTGCCCCAACCTGCAACCGCCTGATTTATAAAGCTTATAATCCATTTCTCTTGATGCCAACGCCCCGAAAAGCAACAAAGAAGACCTTGTGGCTTCCGACGCTTTTTTATCAATTTTATCCAAATACAGCTTACCTGTTGAATCCAGCACGATGCCGCCCTTGCTATTTTTCTCAACTTTCACGCCAATGCTTGAAAGCAATTCTGAAATTCTGCTCACCTCTTCAATTTGCGGAATATTTGAAAGCGTGGTTTTACCGTCAATCATTAAGCTGGCGCACATAATCGCCACTGCGGAATTTTTTGCAGATTGGTTAATTATCTCCCCTCGCAATTTCTTGCCCCCATTTATAATTAGATGACTCATACCGCAATCTTTGACTCAATGAATATTTTCAGCTATTATTTAGAGTATACTAAATTTTGCAGATATTGGCAACAGTCTTAAGATAAAATACCAATGGAATACCCTGGCGCGAAATTTATCTACCCTCTAAGAAAAACCATGCTTATTTTTTTTATCATGGTGTTTTTTATCATGGCGCCGATAATTATTTTGTATACGGAAGGCTACCGGTGGGACTGGAAAAATGGTTTTCTAAAAGAGACCGGCGCGATTAGCGTTGACGTGCTGCCTAAAAATTCAACAGTTTACCTAAATGGGATAAAATTAAAAGATAAAATGCCAATCCGCCTTAACAATGCGGCGCCGGCGAAATACTCCATACGGATAATCGCGCCGGGATTTTTTGACTGGACAAAGAATATTGAGGTTAAAAATAAACAAACGGAATACATTAAGGAGGTCAGCCTGATTAAAAAAAATAAACCAAAACTATTAATCAGCGGCGGCATAACCGAACTTGCGCTATCAAACGATTCCAATTTTTTAGCTTATGGCATCAAACAAAAAAATACTACCGAATTCTGGATTTACAATATCTTAAACGGCGCGTCAACACGGCTATTCTCCAGTGAAAACAGCCAGCCGCAAATTATTTGGGCGAAAAAAAATAACTTTGAGATTATTTTTGAAAAGGATAAAAATTTAGCGATGATTATTAACGCGGAAAAACCGGCGGAACAAATCAGTCTTTATAATCTTGAAAGCAAACAAATTAATAAAATAGAATGGTCTGAATCCAGCGACCCGCAACTTTTTTATTCCACGGCAGACGAATTCGTTTCTTTTTTTCCGGCCACCGGACAAAGAACCCAAATATCAAAAAATAATTACGTTGACTGGCATATGAATTCCGGACAGCTTTGGACATTATTTTTGAATACTTCAACTAACAAATATGAAATCAAAAAGGATATACTCGGATTTTCCTCTATTCTCGCCAAATTTGACTCGGACGGTTCAAGTTGGAAACTTCTGACCGCTCGCAAAAACGCGGCTTTGCTTAAAAAGATCGGGGCGGAAGAAATGCTGGTTGTGGATGACAAAAAAATTTACCCATTTGCCGGAGATAAATTCTTAATTTCCGACTACAACGATTGGTGGCTGATGTGGACAAAATGGGAACTCTGGACATACAGCTACGGTGAGGAGCCGTATCTCTTAAATCGCTCCGGAGAAAACCTTAAAGATTTGGAGCCTATGGATGAATTCAACACACTCGCTCTTATCTGGGAGAAAAAAATGACGGTCTTATTTCCGTACTATTTAGTAGCCCATGAATTGTTGGATGAAAACATAAATATGGTTGAAGCAAATTCAAAAGATAAAATTTTATATTTCACGGCTGAAATCAAAGGACAAAACGGCATTTGGTCTCTTAATTACTAACAACTATGCGAGTCACCATCTTTACTGACGGGGGGGCAAGGGGCAACCCGGGACCGGCGGCCACGGGCGTAATTATTAAAGATGAGACCGGCAAAACCATCGGCGAACATGGCGAATATCTTGGAACCCAAACAAACAACTTCGCGGAATATTCCGCGTTAATTTTAGGCCTAAAAAAAGCTATGGGGCTTGGCGCGACAGAAATTGAATGCGTTCTAGACAGTGAACTTGTCGCCAAACAAATGAATCGCGAATATAAAGTTAAAGAGCCGACTTTGCAAAAATTGTTTATTCAGGCATACAACTTGGCGGCTCAATTTAAAAAAGTAAAATTCAGACACACTTACCGGGAAAACAACAAGGGAGCTGACAGAATTGTAAATAAAATTTTAGACGAAAATTAAAATCACCCCAGATAAGGGGTGATTTTAATTTCATTTATAACTTATAAAGACGCTTCTGTAGATGGGGCTAAAACTCGTTTGATTACAACTGTGCGAGCCTCAACTACTTTTAAATTTGTGTTTACAACGCCCTTCACCGCAACGGCGTCGCCAACTTTCAAATCGGCAAAAGTCGTCGTTGTGCTTCCTTTTAAGAGGAACTTTGTCTTATCGCTAACTTTTACGGTTAAAACTCTTTTATCTTGCTTCAAAACGAAAGAGCGATTTGTCACATCAATGGACTCAACTGTTCCTTTTTTGCTCCATAGCATGTGCACCGAATTATCCTTCACTACCTTTGCCGTCCATGTACCGTCTTCGCCATGTTTTACAACCACGCGGAGTTGATCGCCAACAGCCATTTCAGATAACGAACTCTTGGCGCCGTATCCTCTGGTCAAAACGGTCTTATCCGTAACTTTAAAAGTAAATTCTTTTGTTGCTTCCGGATGAACGCCGGTCCATTTTTTCATTTTCTTTGGTGAAACTATCACGACCTTAACCGTTAATTCCGCAGGAAGTGTTGTTCCGCTTAATTTTACCAACTCGCCTTTAAAAGTAACAGCGCGTGGTATTAATTTTTTAGCCAATTTTTCTTTGGCTTCTTTGACCTTATTTTCTAAACCTAAAGTGCTGGCAGTTTTATCTGAATCATTGCGACGATCATCATTGGCCAAGGCCGGAGCCAACGTTAACAGCGACATCGCGACGATTAACGAAACAATAAATATTTTTTTCATACAAGAGAACAAATTAAATATGATTTTACTTGCGGATTCCCTGTTTATCGACCCCCCTCAAATGGGTAAAACAGTATAATCAATTAATTGTTTTCAACTTGGGTTTCGACTCCTAAATCTTCAACTCTATCTCTTAATCTTTCAATTTTCTCGCCTAATTTTTCTTTTCTTCTTTCAAAACGAATCTTCAGCCGCGCCTTAATTTCTTCGCGCAATTTTACATCCCTTGAATTTATTTTTTCAATAACTTGATCTGTTTTTTCCAGTCGGTCTTCCGTTCTCTCAATAAACCGTTCAACTTTCTCAATCTTAAAACCCTTTCTGGCCATTATTGATTTTTCTTTTTCTCTACGTTTGAGTTGTTTTAAATAAAACCTTGCTTTAGCTTCCGGATTAACCTTAACTTTTTCTTCCAGATTTTCCAAAACGGTTTTAACCGGATACAAAGCCGTGCCTTCGGTAACTTCATCACTGGAATAAGCGTAAGCGCCTGTACTGCCCGCTAAAAGTAAGACAACCACAGCTACGGCCACCGCTCTCTGAAACCAAACCATGCGAAACCAAACAGGCGCAGTGTATTTTTGATTCCATGCGCTATTCAACTGCTTCCAAAGCGCCACTTTAAAAACCCTGTCGGGCGACAGGCTCTTTTTTGCCTTCCAAATATTGTATCTTGTCTGTAAATTCATACTAAATGTGTGCTGAAAGTTTTTTAATAGCCCGGTGGGCTGCCACTTTTACCGCCGTTTCAGTCATATTTTTCATTTCAGCTATTTCTGCATAACTATACCCAAATAAATAATGAAAGGTTACAATATCGCCTGTATGACTGTCCAGCTTTTCCAACAGACGCGCCACCTCCAGTTTAATTTCTTCCTTTTTAAGCGATTTTGACGCTAAACTTAGCCAAGCCACGTCATCAGATTGAATATTGTCATCGGGAAGCTCTTCGGACGGTTTTCGGTCGCGCCAATAGTTGGCAAGGTGATTTTTGGTTATGGTCATTATCCACGCGGACTTACTTTTTGACTCATCGTAGCTAGCGAAATGCTCAAGCGCTTTCATAAAAATTTCAGAAGCCAAATCCTGCGCCAAATCCCTATTACCGCTTACGCGAAAAAAGACATAGCGATAAACCTTGTCAAAATGAGTATTATAAAATTTTTGGAATTCTTCCTTTTTTGGGTTTCCGGACATATAATGCAGTATAGCATTGATATTACGGCTTTTCAATCTTATAACTCCCCTCTCAATTCATCCAATTTGCGACGAGCGTCGCGAGAAATACGCTTGGGAACACGAATTTTTATTTTTACATAATGATCGCCTCTGCCACTTTCTTCCAAACGCTGAATGCCTCTGCCTTTCAGCCGTATGAGCTGGCCGGATTCTGTGCCTTCCGGAACAACAAGTTTTATAACTCCATCCAAGGTCTCAACATCAATTTTGTCGCCCAAAACCGCCTGCGGATAACTGATTTCTTTTTCAGTGTAAACATCAAAACCATCGCGCTCAAATCCGCGAAGCTGTCGCGCATGCACGCGCGCATAAAGATCCCCGCTCTGGCCTCCATGCGGAGTCGCCTCGCCATGACCTTCCAAACGAATAGACTGGCCATTGTCTATGCCAGCCGGAATTTTTATTTTGATATTTGATATTTTGGATAAAATTCCATCACCTCCGCAGTGTTTGCATTTTTTGCTTGGCTTCTGCCCTCTGCCTTGACAATCCGGACATGTGGCCACGGTTTGCATTGCGCCCAAAAAAGTTCTTTGCACTTGCGTAACTTGGCCTTGCCCTTTGCACGTTAAGCAAGTGTCCAGCTTGCTTCCGGGCTCGGCGCCGTTTCCGCCGCAGACATCGCATTTGCTTTGTTTGCGCAACGAGACATCTCTTTCAACGCCAAAGGCCGCTTCTTTAAAGTCAATTTCAATATCAACTTGAATATCTCTCCCGCGCTGCCTGCCTCCTTGCCCTCTGCGCCCGGCTCCGCCGCCGAATAAGTCACCAAAAATATCTCCTAAATCAACTCCCCCAAAATTGAAAGAAAAATCACCGCCGCCTTGACCGCGCGCGGAACGCATGAAATCCTCCCAGCTCGCGCCGCCGAAACCGCCCTGTTGCTCAAAATCAGCGCCAAACTGATCGTAGCGCTTTCTTTTTTCAGCATCGCCGAGAACTTGATACGCTTCGTTGATTTCCTTAAACTTTGCCTCGTTTCCGCCCGGCCGGTCCGGATGATGTTGCATGGCGGATTTCTTGAAGGCCTTTTTTAGATCATCTGCCGAAGCATTTTTATCCACGCCGAGAATTTTGTAATAGTCCTTGGACATAATTTTCCTACCTCTTCAGTCCTAAATTTATCTCTGATTCCGCTTCTTCTTTTAATTCTTCATAAAATTTCCGGCCTTCTTCGTCAATCACAAGATCAATCCAATTTAAGTTATTGTCAGGAGGAACCCATTTAATATTGTTAGCAACTTCATCCTTCACCGACAGCTTCAACTCCGCTAAATTTTTCGCATCTTTTTTTACTGCATCTACAGAACCGCCTCTGTACTTTTCTAAACCGACTTCACACCTGGCACAAATACCGTGGGAAATGTCTTCGCCGCTAGTCCCGGCTTTCACTCTGCCGCACTCCATGCAAACAATTTTCATAACAAATATTAACAAGACACGCAATACGCGCCTATATTTTTTATTTTTTATCATCCACCACTTCGCCTTCAATCGGCCCTTCATCTTTCTTGGCTGATTCCCCGCCTGCCTGTTCGCCTTGAGCCGAGCCTCCCTGCGCGCCTTGTGCGGCCTGATACATCTTCATACCAACCGTTTGCGCGGATTTTGACAATTCTTCCGAGGCCTTTTTAATCACTTCAACATCGTCTTTGTCCTTAACATCCTTCAATGCCTTTAGCGCGTCATTCACTTTATTGCGCTCGTCGTCCGTAATCGCAATCTTTTTTTCATCAACTTCTTTCATCATTTTTTCAGTTGTATAAATCATTGTATCGGCTAAATTTTTCACCTCAATGGTTTCCTGTTTCTTTTTATCTTCTGTCGCGTGCGATTCAGCTTCTTTTTTCATGCGCTCAACCTCATCCTTGGACAACCCCGAAGACGCCTCAATGCGGATTGACTGCTCTTTGTTGGTGGCCTTATCTTTTGCTTTGACATTCAAAATGCCGTTTGCGTCAATATCAAAAGTAACTTCAACTTGCGGAACACCTCTTGGAGCCGGCGGAATGCCGTCCAAAATAAATCTGCCAAGCGTTTTGTTGTCGGTCGCCATCGGGCGCTCGCCTTGCAAAACATGAATGTCCACTGCCGGCTGATTATCCGCGGCCGTAGAAAACACCTGACTCTTTGAAGTCGGGATAGTGGTATTGCGTTCAATCAATTTGGTCATCACGCCGCCAAGGGTCTCAATACCGACTGAAAGCGGAGTAACATCAAGAAGGAGAACGTCTTTAACTTCCCCGCGCAGAACGCCGGCCTGCACAGCCGCGCCAATAGCCACAACTTCATCCGGATTAACGCTAATATTCGGCTTTTTGCCAAAATATTTTTCAACTATCTGAAGAACCAAAGGCATGCGAGTCATTCCGCCGACCATTACCACTTCGTGCAAATCGCTCGGTTTTAACTTCGCGTCTTCCATTGCTTTGCGAACAGGTATTAATGTTTTTTCAACCAACTCGCCGACCAACTCTTCCAGTTTCGCGCGTGTTATTTTTATTAACATGTGCTTCGGACCATTAGCGTCTGAAGTAATGAAGGGCTGGTTAATTTCTGTTTCAATCGAAGTTGAAAGTTCAATTTTTGCTTTTTCAGCCACATCTTTAATTCTTTGCAAGGCCAAAGTGTCTTTGCTTAAATCAATGCCTTGATCTCGTTTGAACTCTTCTAAAATCCATTCAATAATTTTCTGGTCAAAGTCGTCGCCGCCAAGATGCGTGTCTCCGTTTGTGGAAAGCACCTGCACATTGTCCGGCGCCACTTCCAAAATGGAAATATCAAAAGTTCCGCCGCCTAAATCGTAAACAGCGATTTTTTGATCCAGTTTTTTGTCAAAACCATAAGCCAAAGCCGCGGCTGTCGGTTCGTTGATAATGCGCAAGACCTTCAAACCGGCAATTTCACCGGCGTCTTTGGTCGCCTGGCGCTGTGAATCATCAAAATACGCCGGCACGGTGATAACCGCCTCGGTAATTGTTTCGCCAAGCCGTCCTTCGGCGTCCGCTTTCAATTTTTGCAAAATCATCGCCGAAACCTCTTGTGGAGAGTGTTCTTTTCCGCCCATTACAACGCTGACTCCTTCGTTCGCTTTCACCATTTTATATGGCATCAATTTCAAGTCGCGCTGAACTTCCGCGTCTTCCCATCTGCGGCCAATCAAACGTTTCACGGAATAAACCGTATTTTCCGGATTGGTAACCGCTTGTCGTTTGGCATGCTGGCCGACAATCCGTTCTCCATTTTTAGAGATTGCGACAATAGAAGGGGTTGTGCGCGCGCCTTCTTTATTTTCCAACACCTTTGGCTGACCGCCCTCTATCACGGCCACGCATGAATTGGTGGTGCCTAAATCGATTCCGAGAACTTTTGACATATTTATTTTATTATTATTTATTTAATTTTTTAGTGACTTTCTATATTTTATTATTTGGCAATAATCACCTTCGCCACTTTTATTACATTGTCCCCCATTTTATATCCGCCATCAACCTCGCGCAGAATCGCTCCGCTTTCTCCGCCCTCTTCTTGTCCTATTGCTTCATGAAAATGCGGATCAAATTTTTCTCCGACTGTTTTTATTTCTTCAACTTTATGCACTTTCAAAACATCGCCAAACTGTTTCATTATATATTCAATCCCCTGCTTCCAATTTTTCCACTTATCCTCATCTTCCTTCACAATGATGCCAAACGCCTTTTTAAAATTTTCGTAAACAGGAATAAAATCTTCCAAGATTTGCTTGGCGCTTAACATCGCCCACTCGGCGCGTCGCGCATCAACTTCTTTTTGCAAATTTTGGTAATCAGCCAAAGCCCTCTTCCAGCCTGTTTTGTATTCTTCGCATTCAACTTGCAATTTTTCACAGTCGCAAACATGCTTTTCATCAATTATCTTTTCTTCATTTTCATTTTTTTCTTCGTCTGTCATAATTTTATATTGTCATCCTGAATGAAATGAAGGATCCCTGTCCGTTTGCGATTGGCTACAGAGATTCCTCGTCGGTCGCCTAAGGCGACCTCGCTCGGAATGACAGCGTATTTTTTACATTAAATTATCTCCAACAACTTTTTAATCAACCCAAAATTATATTTATAATCCATTCTTTTTGGACCAAGCAAAGCAATCAGCCCGTCATCGCCAAATCGCGCCGACAAAACACTCAACATATCCCCAAACAGATGCTCATTGCCGATAAAATATCGCGGCTCGTCGCTCACTTTGTCAAACAAATCCACCACGCACTCCTCGCATCGGTCAAACACTTCCGAAATATCAGCCGCCAGACCCAATTCATCAAATTCGGGTTTATGAAAAAGATTCGCCAGACCGGTATAATATACATTTACGGGAGAAAAGGCCACAATCACGGTTTCATCGGATAAATCGACCATTGTTTTGGCCATATTTTTAAAAACTAATTCATGGTCGCCGGATTTTTCCAAAGAATGCGACAAGGCCGCGCTATCATTTTTTGAAATCTGACTTTTGCCTAAATTTAACTGTTTAATGTAATAACGATAACCCTTTTCAGTTGGGGTTCTGCCGGCGGAAGTGTGCGGGTGGGAGAGATACCCTTCTTTTTCCAAAGCGCGCAGTTCGTTGCGCACTGTTGCTTCGCTATAATCCAAATCTTCTGAAGAAACCAAAAATTTAGAGCCAACGGGTTCGGCATTTTCTATATAGTTTTCTATTACTAAATTCAAGAGTTTTTCCTTGCGTTTATCCATAGGAATGTTAGCACTCTACCATTATGAGTGATAATATACCACCACCCAAAACGCCTGTCAAGCAGTGAGTTATGCACATAAAAAGAGCCCCTCCTCGGGGCTCTTTCTTAAACAATATTACAACGCGATTTTGCCGATTTCACTCAATAAAATGTTTTCCACATAAATACCCCTGGCGTAAAAAATTCTTTCTAACTCATTTTTCAATTCCATTTCCACCGCGTCTCTTTTTGCCGCCACAATATCCTGATAATCAAACTTGCTAAAGACCATCCGTATACGACTGCGGATAGTCGGACGGACAATCTTTGCCACAAAATCCTCGCCAATGGTCTGCCAAATTGACGGAACCTGATGAACATCCAGCCTCAACAAAATAGTCCCCTCAACCCCCACCCTTTGTCCATCCTTAGTCACGGCCGCGATTGGAATATCACCCATCGCCTTATCATTTTCAGCATTAAATTGCCTCGAAATGCCATACTCCAGTGTCTGTACATTGAACAACTTTGCTTTTTGCCAAAACGGAATTTTCAAATGAAGTCCGGGCGTGAGCACTTTTTTTAAAACCCCTCTGCCCAAATCATAAACGCAGGCAACATACCCTGGCGGAACCTTAATAAAAAGCCCCTTTAAAACATCCTCCATCACGAAAGAATACATTAACTTATCCAGCGAATCTCCGGACATATTTTTTAGAGTTAAATTTAGACCGGCTTTTCTTCTTTTGCCGGAAAAATTATCAATCTGATTACACTAATTATATCAGAAAAAATCATTGAAGTCAAAATAAAGAGAGACTTGACCATTGGAAGAGCCCAAAGCGCGAAAAAAGTAAAAATTGGAAAAAGAATAAGAAAAGTCGCGTGCGAAGCCTCCCAGTATTTTTCTTTGTGACTGGATATATATATGGACATAAACAAATATATAGCGGCGATACCTGCCCAAAACCAGTCGTTCCTCTGGCCAATATCAAAACCATAAAAATTTATGTTCATTTTGCCTGGAAAATCCACCCAAGAGTAAAGCAACTTAATGAGCTTGTCGCCCGTGATGCCTCTCACAAAAACTTGATACAAAAGAATCAAAACAAGCAACTGAATGCCCAAAGTAAGCACTTTGGCCCATGGAGAAATTCTATGTTTCCTCATCAATTTACGAATTTCTTCTTTTTGCAACACCTGATCTGTTTTGTAGGCTTTGGCAGTTTTAATCGCCTCTTCTTCGGCCTTCTTATGTCTGGTCGCGTCTCGTTCGGAAATAATGGTCAGAGGAAGTAAAACTACACGCAAAAAAATAGTGAGCCAAACAACAGCCCAGCCGAGATTTTTATCCGCAATATTCATGTAAATCCATACCAGCACGTTAAAAACCGGCTGATACAGATAAGTAAACCAGATTTCACCTAGCATATATACTAATCTAGAGTATAGCACAAAAGGCGCGCTTTTCGCAAATAGAAATAACTACCCCCTCCCACGGTCTCTCATTGCTTGCGCTACCCTCTCCACGGACAAAGCATA
>JBBTQE010000035.1:0-26441 GCA_038065775.1 Patescibacteria group bacterium | reverse complement strand
GTATTTTCCAGCAATCCAGACAGTCCCACGAGATAAGTTCCTGAAATAGAGATGGTGCTACCATACGCGATTGTCAGTCCATAAACAAAATTACTGGAAGCAATGCATAGGTCGTCGCTTGCGGTCCACGATACTGTCGCTGTGGTGAGAGAAGCCGAAGAAGTGACGCTGGCGATAATCGGCGGATTGTTTGTTGGCGTACCTCCACCGCCTCCGCCAATCGGCACCGTAAAATCAATCGTGAAATTCTGATCCGCCGCTTTAGATAAGAACGCGAAAAAAATTCCAAAACTTACAAATGCAAACAAAATAATTTTCTTCCATGATAATTTCATACAGTCCTTCTAAATTTTACCCTTAAAATCAAAACTGCCGGCAAAATTCCCAACATCAAAAAACCGAATAATAACCATTTTTCAAAATGCCAAAAAGAAATTTGCGAATCAACTGCCTGCCCCGTCAGACCATATTTTATGACAATGCCTGCCTTGTATAATCCGGTCGAAGAGATGCCGGCCTCCTTGTAGGCAATTCTAACATTTAGCGAACGGTCGGAGCTTGCCAGCAGAACATTGCCTAAACTGATTTTTTTTTCCAATATTTTCTCCCCTTTCCAATTTTTTAAATATAACATTCCCTCCAGCGGAACCTCAACATTACCATTATTTTTTAACCCCAATTCAAAAGACAGGACTTCGGCCTCGTTTTTATTTACAGACCACCCAACTATGTCCACCTTCTCTTTTGCCGTTCCTGAAATTTGCAAAACTAAAATTGACGCCAAACTGGCCGACAAACCTACCGGCGCTTCTTTTTCTTTAACAGCTTCAATCATCAAACCAACATAGTGAGACCCCGGCGACGCGCCTTTCGGCGGCGAAACAATGAAACTCATTTCGTGGGTCTTCCCGGCTCCTATCCGCGCCAATTCGTCCTGCGCCTTAACCCACTGCTCCGCGCTATTAATATCTTTTTCAAATACCGGCTTTCCCGCTTCATCTTGTCTTATCCCCATTATTTTTCCTTGAAAACTTTTCATCGTTGAATCTTCGTTTTTTACTCTGACAACGATTGTTTGGCTTGAGCCGGGATCTAACGTGAGCAATGTTTTAACCGGAGAAATACTAAACGCGCTTGCCTGTTTGGCAAACCCCGAAAAGAGAACCAGTAAGATAACAAAAATAATTTTCTTCACATTTAAAGATTAGCGGACGCGGTCAAAGTTAGAGATTGCGAGCGCCCGCCCGAAGTTGTCTGGATTCTAATAGCCGCCTTAAATGTCAAAATAACATTTGAATTTGTCACAGCCGTGCTGGCTGAAGATAAATTCTGTCCCGCCGCTATGGCTCTATCATCCGCAAACGAACTGCCCGTTCCGCTTACGGCCACGCCATACTCTTCTTGTCCGGCTGTAACAACCCCATCAGCCACTGCCGTCAGAGGGGCGCCTGATACCGATGAAATGGATAAGCTGTAACCCGAAACCGAATCCGTGGTAATAGTGGCTGTAGCGCTGGCGGAACTTATGTTCGCCACACTTAATTGACCCAAATTAATCGCATTCGCGCTCAAACTCAAACTAATGGTTCGCCAGTCCATTGCCTGATAACCACCGCGAATTTCGTAAACACTACTTGTAGCAACGCCTTCTGGAGATTCGCCGATTGTGTCCTCAAGACTATATGCTCCGCCGGCGCTCAAAACTCCTCCGGCATCTATGCTATCCGCGAAAATCGTATAATTAGTGGATGACATCAGACCATAAGTTGGCTTTGCCGACGACATCCAGACAAAAATTACGATTATAAAAAGTAGTGTTCCTCGCAATTTCATATTAAATTTGTTTTTCACTCACTCGTTTTGCAAATTACCGACTAGCTCCGGCCACAAGCGCTTTTATTTTCGCGGTTATATCTTGATTGCCGGGATTCAAATCTTTAACCTTGTAATAATACTGTAACGCCTTGACACGATCGCCTTTTGATTCATAAAACAATCCTAAACTATACAGCGCATTAGAAAATTCTGGCTGTAATTTAACCGCCTCAAGCCAAAATTGTTCAGCGTCGCTTCTGTCAGCATCGCTATTTCTATTAAACAACAGCCTTCCGTAATTAAATAATACATCCGGATTGTTTGGGTCATAACGAACTACATTCTTATAAATATCAACCGCCTTGGCAGTTTCTTTATTTGCTTCATACGCGCTCGACAAACCAACATAAGCTCCAATATAGTCAACTTTTAAATCAATCGCCTTTTGATAATAATCAATCGCCTTATCAATATTTTTTGCGGCAAAATAATTATTCCCCAGCCTCCACATCAGCACCGCGTTTGTTGGCTCCAACTCCAATGCTCTATTTAACGATTTGACGGCCCATTCTCCCGCCTCGGGAACAAGCAAAGACGCATTTTCATACATTGTCGCCAAATTTTCCCAAAGACCGACAGAATTAGGAGCCAAATCAGTTGCTTTTTTCGCCTCATTTACAGCCTTAGCCACAAAATCTCCCACCTTCTGAACATCCGGACTGGCAGATTGAGAAAACTGACTCGCGTTTGACAAATATATTTGCGCGAGGGCGGCGTGATATAAATCATAGCTATCTCGCAGGCCAACCGCTTTTTTCAGATTAGATTCCGTTTCGGATACATTATTCTCTCTTAATGATTTTAATGATTCCGCATAAGCCAAATCAGCCAAATAAAATCTCGCGCCGAGTACGGAAACCAAAATGACCACAGCCATTACCACTATAATACTAAAAGAAAAAGCGAGGTTATATTGAGGAGTGTCTTCCAAAGTATAACTGGCACTCTTAATCAGCTGATGCCCCAAAATATCCAATCCCGCGATTATCAACCCGAGCATTAACCACCACATTACCCAGAGCGAAATGGAAAAAAATCCAAAACCCATGCCAAACCATAAAAGCAACCAAGTGATTACGGCCAAAAAAATGTCTATCCTTATATTCGTCTTGCTTAAATTTAAACTAAGCGATATGCCTTGTCCCCCGCCGCGCGCTTTAAACCAGGTTGACAAAACATGACCCAGAACAAATAACAAAATAAAAACAAATCCCAAGAAACCCAGTACGCCAACTTCTGACAATAAGGCAAAAAATGTGTTGAATGGCTGGCTGAACCTCAAAGACCAGGCCACCGCGTCATAATTAAAATCCTGCGTCCGAAATTTAGAAAAATTATAAGCGAAAGTTCCCGGGCCACTGCCTATCAAAAAACTCTTCGCCCCGGAAAATACCGCATTTTTGGTAATGGTCCAAGATGGTTTTATATCAAGCGAAACTTCGGCCGGAAGAATGGATTGCAATGATTTTGGACTGCCAAAAATTATAAATACGCAAGTCAAAGCAAGAACCGCAAACAGCACAGAAAGCCAACCTATTCTCGCTTCATAGATAAAACTAGCTCCCAAGAGAAGCAACAAAATCAAACCGGCCAGCACAATCCACCATAAAAATTTGAAACCCATTACCACAAGCGGAACAAAACAGACAATCATCGCAAAAAAATAAAAAAGCGCGCGCCCAACACCTATATTTTTTTTCATCAGCAAGCCGGCGGACAACGCAAAAATAATAATCATCCATAAACCAAACGCGCTGTTAAGACCATCGACCACATTCCAGACATATCCAAAATATGGCAGATTGAGATTAAAAACAGTCTTCAATATAAAAAGCGCCGAACATAATGAACCTGTGCCAATCAGTAAATCAACAATTCTCCGCCAACGCTCCGGCGTATTTACAAAATTAATAATGAAAAAATAAAACAAAACACAAAATAACAAAAAAACGAAATTAAATAAAAATACATCATTTCTGCCTAAAAAACTCCCGAAAATATTTGATGAAAATAATGACGAGAATAATATTGTGATTAAAAAAATCAGCAATGGTAAATCCAGATACGATCTGCGATAAATCAATTTTTTAGTAATAACCACTTTCGCGGCAAAAAAGAAAAGGCCGGCCAGGATCAAACCGATAAAAACATACTGCTTGGGTATGATATAAAAATTATTCAAACGCGAATCAATAAAGAGCGGCACCGCAACAATATTTGCTAAAATTAATCCATATGACAGTACTTCAAAAAATTTTACCAACTTTTGATTAATCGCAACAGGCATATAACTATAAATTATTAATTCACATGTATAAAGTATACCATAAAACCAACACCTCAACAAGAAAAAAAGAGGCTGGTAATTTGTGTCTATTTTAGACAGATTGCGCTGACGCCATAATTATGTTATGATGTTTACCAGAGAAACTAAAAGTTACTTATGAAACTTTATGTCGCAATCTTACAATAGCGAGGCAGAGCTTCCTACGATTGACTTCATAGCCGGTCTGATAAACACTATTGGGGCTTTTATGTGGGTCAGATATAACGCACGCGAAATACCGGTATTCCAAATTAAAATTCAGGTGGATCAGATTGAATTAGTGCAATTGGTTAAGCAAAAATTGGGGCTCAATGAAATTATCCATAAATACAGACACCAAAATCGCGAATATGCCCTTTTGTTGGTCAGAAAACGGAAAACGATTGAGAGTATTATAATACCAAGCTTTGATGGACGATTATTTGGTAAAAAAGCGCTAACATTTGATAATTGGAAGAAGAAGTTTTACGAAAAAAAGCTTGAATACATCTATGCCCAACATTCATAGCGTTCCGCGTGAAACCCAAGATTATGAGATTATAACTGTTAACAAAGTAGGCGATTTGTATACACAAGTGTATACAAATACCCACATTTGCGCTACTTTATACACAGAGTTATCCACAATTACAAAAGGCCGTTGATGCAATCTCAGGCCCGCCATCCCAGCGAAAATGCCGGGTTTTAGATCTACGGCTGACGAACTCCCAGTGATTTGGCCAGTTCCACCTTTTCGCCATGACTGGTACAGCCATCGGCCAGCATCTCTTTCGCCACATTAGGGCACAAGGAGATGGAGATCATTTCGCCCGTAAAACCTGACTCCTTGACGAAACGAACGAACGGCTTAGTATCGTATGGGCACCCTCCCACATTGCCGTCAACCAAGATGAGGCCGATTTCCCCCCGAAGTCGCAGAAACCACATCATCGCCTCGTCCACGGTTTGCGCCCACACTACTTGCCAACGAGTACCGACCACATACCCTGCAAGTGTGAGGTAAAACAGGTACTCATCCTCCAAAAGCAAAATGATTGTCTTTTTTGCAGGAGCTCTCGTCTCCATGATCACCCCTCCAACCTAGGCCGAAGATTCAGCCTGTGGACTTACCGGGAATTGAACCCGGGTCTCCGCAATGCGAATGCGGCGTACTACCGCTGTACTATAAGCCCAAATGAGGAATAAAGCGTTAAGCTTAAACACTTTTTCCGAATGCCGGGCCTTATATTTCTATATAAGCCCGTCGTTCGTGCCCCCGGCATGAATTGAACACACATCTTGTCCTTAGGACGGACCTGTTCTATCCGTTGAACTACGGGGGCGTAAGCAATGCGAGCATTCTACAATAAATTTTGAGGGTTTGCAAGCCGTTATGAAGAAATATGCTTGTCAAAAACTCACAGAAAGACTACAATTATCTTACCTATGCAAAATTTATTAATCAGCATACTCATTTTGCTTCTATTTGGACTTTTGGCCGCGATGATTTTTTTGTTGCGCAAGCATTCGGGGACCCAAGGAGACCAAAATTTATTTTTAATGTTGCAAAATCAAATTCAGGATCTGAACCGGCTGATTGATCAAAAAATCAATGACACGCAAAAAGCGATGGCCGACACGCAAAATAACTTACACAAAACAATTCAGTCTCAATTCAGCCAAAGCTTAAAAGTAATTACCGACGTTACGGAAAAACTCACTAAACTTGATGAAACCAATAAACAAATAATGAATTTCGCGGACCAGCTTCAAACTTTGGAAGACACTTTGCAAAATCCCAAACACAGGGGGATATTGGGCGAATTTTATCTGGAAAACGTGCTGAAAAATGTGCTTCCGCCCGGCACATATCAAATGCAATATAAATTTTCGGACGGAGATATTGTTGACGCGGCTGTTTTTGTGAAAGATAAAATCATACCAATCGACTCCAAATTTAGCTTGGAAAATTATAACCGCATTGTCGCTGAAAAAGATCCTGTCCGAAAAGAAGAACTGGAGGTGTTGTTTAAAAAAGATCTTAAAAATCGCATAGATGAAACAAGCAAATACATTAAACCAAAAGATAATACGATGGATTTCGCGTTTATGTTTATTCCGGCAGAAGGAATCTATTATGATCTGCTTATAAACCAAGTTGGGACGCTAAAATCAAACACCCACGATCTCATTGAATACGCCTTCAAAGAAAAACACGTGATAATCGTTTCGCCGACCTCTTTCTTGGCTTATTTACAAACGGTTTTGCAGGGCTTGCGGGCAATGCAAATTGAGGAATCGGCCAAAGAAATCCGCACCAGAGTTGAAGAGCTTGCTAAACATATTCTGGCGTACGATGAATATTTAAAAAAGCTGGGCGGACATCTTTCAACGACTGTTAACACATTTAATTTGGCATATAAAGAATTCAATAAAATAGATAAGGATGTGATAAAAATCGCGGGCGGGGAAAAACAGATTGAACCAATGCAAATAGACAAGCCGTCGCTGGAAGAATAGGCCTCTTGACTTTAAGCTGAATTTAATATAGTATAGTCACACTTAAATCAACGCTCTCTTAATAATGCTATGCCAAACATTCAAAGTGCGAAAAAAGAACTTCGCAAAATAAAAAAGCGCGTGGTTGCCAATAAGGCAAGACGCGAAGCGTTCAGAAACGCCTTAAAAAACGCGGTAAAAACAAAATCCGCCGACGCGATAAAAGCCGCGCAAAAGGCCCTGGACAAAGCCGCGAAAGTCGGAGTTATTAAAAAAAACACCGCCGCTCGCAAGCTTTCAAGATTGATGAAGAAGCTAAAAAAGGCCTAGGATTTACCAACAAGCAAATCAATAAACAATGACTGGTCGCCCTGACCGGTTTTTGTTTTAATATCAATTTCAAGAAGCTGGCCATAGATTGATTTGAGCTTATCCAGACTAAACTGTTTCATGAGAGGCAGACTTTTCTTCGCCACAAACGGATGCAGGCCAAGCTCTTTCGCCATTTCATCGCTTCGCATATTATCAAACCTGTTATACAGGTCGCGCATCTGAATCAAAATCCTGAACTGGCGGACAATCATGGCAAAAATTTTAAATTCATCCTCACCCAAACGCCTCTGCTCTTGAATCAATTTAAATGCCTGTTTCCGGTTTCCGGCCACAATCGCGTCAACCATATTGAAAATATTATCATCAACTTTTTCCTCAAGAAACAACTGCGCGTCGCCGATGGTGATTTCTTTTTCACCCGCATAGGCAACCAGCTGGTCTAATAATGTTCCGGCCAGCCACATATCAGAGACATTTTGGCTGATGTAAATCAAAGCGTCCGGCGTTGTTTTGCCACCCTTCGCCGCAAGTTGTTCTTTTAGCCACGCCAATAAAGCCGGGCCTTTCAGATTGTCAAAATTTCGCGCCCATTTTTCTTTTTCCAGCATTTTTTTTAGCTCCTGAACAGACTTTGCTTTGCCCATTGCTTCGCCTTGCCAAAAAACCGCGATGTTGTTTTCCGGAATCCGGGCTTCCTTTATGCCCTCAACCAGAGAATCCGCCACTTCGGCATTGGCTGACAGCGGATTTTCTATCACAACCATGCGCTTTTCCGCCAAAAACGGCGAGGCGGTCAGCTCGTTCCAAATTCGCGATGGCTCATCTTTTTTGGCATCCAAAACAACAAGATTCATGCCCTGCGGATCCCTTTCTTTTTTAAACCTATCAATGTTGCTTTTTAGAAATTCTCGGCTACGAAACGTATCTTCGCCGTAGATGTATATAAGCATATAATTTTGCCCTACAATTTTAATGCTTTATTCCACTTTTAGCAAATATTGACATTGATTAAAAAATAATTTATTATATTATCGCCAAGTAGCAGTTGACGAAGCTGGCAGGAGGAATCATGAAGAGGCGGTTCGGGTGCAACATCCGCGGACGACCGCAGATGACGACTGGGTCGCGCTCGTAGGGACGTCGGACGCTAACACCATCGGCAAAGGCTGATGGAAGGAGGGAAGACCAACCTGGTCATGGCTGTGAAGACACATAGGTGAAGTAGACGCGGCGGGGGAACCCGCCGCAAACAACCGACCATGATGTCGGCCCGCCACTCCAGTGGTGCAGCCGATTCAGTCGGCTGCACCACTGGGGTTAGGCATTTGCCAACCCTTTTTCTTTTTCCAGCCCTTGCGTCATTTTAAACTTATGCTATACTATTGTCTGTAGTAGACACTCTATGTTACAACAAAAATTCACCCCGTCGCTTGGTAGCTTGGAAGCCGAGGTAATGGAAATACTTTGGAAAATAAAAATCGCCTCGGTGCGTTCTGTTTTGAACTTGCTTCATAAAAAAAGAGAAATCGCCTACACCACTGTAATGACCATCATGGCCCGCTTGCACGCGAAAGGCCTCCTTGAACGCCGCGAAGATCAAAGCGGCGCTTATTTGTATTCTCCCATTGAAAATAAGGAAAAATTTTTAGCCAGAATTTCCGAAAAAGTCATAAAAAACTTAATCAAAAACTGCGGGGAGGTGGCGGTCGCGCAATTTATAGATATAATGGAAGCCGGAAATTTCAAAAAGTCGGCCGAGTGGAAAAAAAGGTTGAAAAAAATAAAATAAGCGGAGCTTGAAATTACGTCGGGCTTCGATAAAAGAAAAAATATTTTCTTTTATAACTCACCCCTAGTAATTATACTATGCAGAGAAATTTGCGGAAAAAATCAAACCAGCTCTTCGCGCAAATTATTGCTATCGGCGCGGCGATTATTTTATTGCTCGGCGGATTATTTTATAAAATTTATAACTACGCTTTTTCTTCAGTCGGCGAATTCGCGCTCAACAAAGCGCATGCCATGTGTGGTTGCAAAACATTCATATCCAACACGCACGCGACTTTGTTCGGCGTCATTGTTTTCGCGGGCGCGGCAATAGCCATCACGACATTAGTCGCGCTTTTTAGAATTGTTTTCTTTGTTTTGAAAACAAAAAAATTTATAAAAGGACAACAGTTTACAAAAGCCAAAATATCCGCAAAATTGACCCAAATCGCCTCCATTATCGGCATTTCCGACCGCGTTGAAGAGGTGGAGAGTGAAAGTCCGACTATCTTTTGCCATGGAATTAGACGACCGAAAATACGCATCTCCTCCGCGGTAATAAATTTTTTAACTTTTTCCGAACTGCGCGCCGTTTTGCTCCACGAAACACAGCACCTGATTTCACGCGAACCGGCAAGATTGCTTGTGATTAAATTCATAAACACATTTCGTTTTATTCCGGGCATAAAAAATCTGACAAAAAAATACCTGTCTTTTTCCGAACTTGCCGCCGATGAACTGGCGACAAATAATTTTACGGAAAAAAATAATTTAGCCCGCGCGATGAGAAAGATTTTGGAACTTGAAGAAAAAAATGTTATTCAAAAAGGTCTGGCGCTTTCATATTTCAGCCAAGTCACGGAGGAGAGGGTTTTGGCGCTTAGCGACAATGGCTATCGCCCGACTTTTAAACGGGAAATTTTAAAGGCATGCTTTAGCGTTGCCGTAGCGGCGGCATTCTTCTTTTACTTTTCATCCGAAATTCAGGCGCAGACAAACCACACGCGCGAACTTTATAAAAACTCGCAATGTGTTGTTCAAGAACACGCTACTGAAACCTGCAAAAACGGCTGGACCAACTGCCAAGACAAAGTATTCCACGAAAAAAACGCAAGCTGTAAAAACATTATAAAATATATAGATACATTAAAAAATTGATTGTCCGCAGGATCGGATGACCCTGTGGATAAGCGCGCTTTACAATAAAATAATTATCTACTACAATATGTAGTAGATAATTATTAATTTATGGAGTATGCTTAACGCTCTCTCGGCAAAAAAGGCGCTTGCCTTAGGAATCGCGACTGGATTTATTTTATCCGGAGCAATCGGATTCTATGTAATAGTCCCCATGGCCTTGCGCGCCGAAACACCCACGGCTATATTGGATGATAGAATTGAGCCAAATAACACTGAAACTGCAGAACAAAACGCCTTGCCAAACATCCCAAAAAATGATAAACCTAAGGTAGAATTATTTGTAATGTCATACTGCCCATTTGGCCTGCAAATGGAAAAGGCCTACACGCCAGTATGGAATTTATTAAAAAACAAAGCGGATCTAAGCGTAAAATTTGTATCTTACGCAATGCATGGTAAAATTGAAGTTGATGAAAATACTCGCCAACACTGCATCCAACAGGAAGAGGGGGCCGATAAATTCATCACATACCTAAATTGTTTCAGTTTAAAAAATGATTCGGCCGGCTGTTTAAACCAATCCGGCATAAACAACGCAAAAATCAATTCGTGCGTGGAAAAAACAAACAAAAATTTTGCAATTTTAGATAAATATAACGATAAATCAACTTGGCTAAACGGCCGATTCCCTCTCTATCCAGTGCATGAAAATTTAAATGACGAATATGGGGTACAAGGATCGCCAACATTGGTAATAAATGGAACGCAAGTCCAAACCGAACGGACGCCGGAAGGAATAAAGAACGCAATTTGCGCCGCATTCAACAACGCCCCGTCAGAATGTTCAAAAAAATTAAGCAATACGCCAGCCACCCCCGGGTTTGGGGCCGGTGAAGGAGTTGATACCGGAGACGCTGGTTGTGGAAACTAAATAATTTATGCCAAATCTATTTGAGAGCAAAAAAACAGTTGCGATAATAAACATCGCGATGCTTGCGGTACTAAGCGGGTCGCTCGTGGCCAATCAGGTCTACGCGAGTAAATTAAAACAACACCTTGGAATCTATGGAAATAATTTTTTCGGCAACCTGCTTAAAAAATTTGGTGGAAATGTAAAATTATCTGGCAGTATCGGCGAAGACGCGGTTAAACTTGCCTACGCGCAAGGAATCCCGGATATGTACGGAGCGGAATTAAACGTTAATTTTGACGAGGTGCAGAGGTCGATGGATATAATGAAGCAGTTTGATCCAACATACGGCGCCACAAAACTTGATCTCTCAGCGGAAGATATGAAACGCTATATAAATATCGCTTTGCGAATTTCGTGCGAATTCTGTTGCGGGGCTAAATCAATAATAGATGCAACCGGAGAAGCCGCTTGCGGATGCGCTCATTCCCAAGCAATGAGAGGGCTTGCGGCATATTTAATAAAAAACCACGGAGCCCATTACACCGACGATCAAGTCCTGCGCGAACTGGCAAGGTGGAAAGGCAAGTATTTCCCCAAGCAAATGGTTAAAAAAATGTCCGACCAGTTGCAAAGCGGAAACTACACTCCGGATATCGCGGCGCTTCTTCTGGATTTAAAACTTCCGAAATATAGCGCCGATGGCAAAAGCGCCCCGTTGCCATCGGAAATAGATAACGCGGATAGTATGGTGGGAGGGTGCTAGTTCGCGCTGTCATCCTGAACTTGTTTCAGGATCTTACGGAGTGGCTTCTGATTCTAAAATTCAGATGCTGAAACAAGTTCAGCATGACAAACAGACCTTATTAAATTAACATACTACATATGGAAAACCATGAACATTGCGAACATTGCCAAGGGCACGGTCACGAAGCCCAACAAAAAAACGAACTTGAAACGCTAAAAACGGAAATAACTTCCAAGCTGGACAATAAGGAACCGAAGGCATCGCTCCCATGGGGAAGTTTGGCGGTAACAATCGTTCTCGGTATTTTGGCGCTTGTTTCCATCGCCCAGATGGCGCAGACTGTCTCTGTGTATAACAAAATAAAATCCGGCGACCTGAAATCAACCGGAACTCCAGCCCCGAGTAGCGTGGATAGCCAACCAAGCATGGTCGGAGGATGCTAAATTTTTTTTAATTGTCATCCCGAGCGAGCCGAAGCGACGAGGGATCTCTGTCTAATTCACCGCGAGACAACCAGACAGAGATTCCTCCTTCGTCGTCGGAATGACAGATACATTGTTTGTATGACCAAGAATCAACTACAAATAAATTATTGGACTCTGCTGGCTTTGTTCACCACCATTTTTATGGCAAGTGTGACCGGAATAATTTTTAATCTACTCACGAACTCGACTGTAAACGCAAAAATTGCAGAACAAAAAGAAATAAAGAGGCCGGCTAATTTAGAAGTCACGATCATTCAAGACAGCGCCTGCAAAGAGTGCTACGACATCACGAAAGTCATCAACGGATTGGAAAAATTAAATGTAAAAATAACAAAGAAAAATTTTATTGAACGAACCGGCGACGAAGCCAAAGCACTGATTGAAAAATATCAGATCAAAAAAATCCCAACTTTTGTTTTGACCGGAGAAATAAATAAGGGTAACGAACTTAAATCCGCCTTGACACAAATCGGCGCGATTCAAAATGACGCTTTCGTTTACGAATTAAAAAGTGGGCCGTATATTTCAACCGCGACCGGCAAAATTAAAGGCAAGACAAACTTATTGTTAATTACCGATGTCACATGCGCGACTTGCTACGATGTCACACAGCACGAAACAATTCTTGCGCGACTTGGTCTTTCTCCGCGATCCAAAGTCGTTGACGCAAAATCTGCCGAGGGCAAACAAGCCATCAAAAAATATTTCATAAAACAAATCCCGACTTTTGTCTTAACTGGCGACCTGGCTGAATATCCAAACTTAAAATCAATCTGGAGCGATGTTGGCACGATTGAACGCGACGGCGCTTATGTCTTCAGGCAAGGCGTCCAATTCATGGGTATATATAAAGAAGTGGTAACTGGAAAAATCGTTGATCCGAACACAACAAAATAGCGCATGCGCTTATGAAAAAAGCTTACATCACAATTGCAATTCTAATTGTTGTGGTCGGCGTAATTTATGTGTCTAAAACATTAAAAAAGGAGCCGCTCGGCCCGGTGATTAGCGTTATTCCGATAAAGAACGACATCGGAACAGTTGTTTACGGCGAGGTGGCGCGATACGCGATCAAAATAAAAAATATTGGCGATCAAGATTTGATAATTCAGAAAATCTCAACTTCCTGCGGATGTACAAAAGCGCAAATAACGGAATCGGATAAAATCATTGCTCCGGGCAAAGAAGTTGATGTAAATGTTTCGTTTGATCCAGCAACCCACAAAGATGACAGCGACATGGGCGAAATTATCAGAATGATATATATAAAGAGCAATGACCCGAAAACTCCCGAAGTTCAGTCGGAATTAAACGCGTTTGTAATTAAAAAAGAAGAAACAGCTGCGACTTCAACTAAAAATTAAATTTACTTTATGGACCCACGCTTAAAAATTTTACTTTCAACAGCAGGTATTTTGGTTGCGGGCGGATTGCTCGCGATTATAATCGTCGCGGCCGGCGGAAGCAAATCAGACACCACCGGCAAGGCAAAAATTGTTTTGGAAACAACCAGCTTTGATTTCGGCGATGTTTCAATGGCAAACGGAAAAGTCACAAAAACAATCAGTATAAAAAATGAAGGCGATGCTGATTTAAAAATTTCAAAAATGTCTACATCCTGCATGTGCACGACTGCGGCGCTCGAAATAGACGGAAAAAAGAGCCCGGCGTTCGGAATGCCGGGACACGGCGGACCATCGCTACCTTGGACAGGAACGATTCCGGCCGGAAAAACCGGAATGCTCGAATTGGTCTTTGATCCGAACGCGCATGGTCCGGACGCGACCGGCCCGATTAAACGAACCATAAATATCACCAGCAACGACAGCGGTGAAAAGGGTTCGGTGAATATTATTTCCTTTGAAGGGAATGTGATTAAGTAGATACTTTTTATATGAAAAAATCCCTACTAATAATACTGTCAATCTCTGTTGTATTATTTATTGTTGTGGCATTCAGCTACTCCCGCGCGAAAAAAACCTCTGAACAGCCGCGAAACGACTCAAAGAAAACAGCCGTGGACCAGCTTCAGGAAAAAATTGAAATGGTTGACTCAAAAGGCGGAGTTGATGTTTCCATAGATGAAATAAAAAGAGAAAATAATCAAACTATTTTAACTATAGGAATAAATAACCATGCCGTGGATTATTCCACGGTTGATTTGAAAGAACGGGCAAATCTTGACGGAAAAAAACCGATAAAATATGAAGTGGACAGCGCCGCCAGCGGGGGGCACCATGTTGCCGCTCAAATGGTATTTGATGGTAATTTGTCTGGATCGCTCACGATTAGATTAACCGATGAATTGGTGTTTAATATTGATGTTAGATAAATGACCAGACGATCAATAATTTACGGCCTAGTCGGTGGAATCGCAATCGCGGCGATATTTTATACTGCCCAGGCAATCGGCATGCAAAGCTTATCCGGCCCTTTTTATTTTTTCAAGACAAAGTGGTATTTTATCTCGCCTCTGATTATTTCCTTCGCGCTTCAAGTTGGTTTGTGGAAAGCGACAAAACAAATGTCCGAACAGCATGCTGGCGCGGGAATGGTGGCGACTTCCGGCGGGGTCTCAACCGGCGCAATGATTGCCTGTTGTATGCATAATTTCACCGCGCTCCTGCCAATTTTGGGACTTTCAGGAATCGCGGTTTTCTTTTCAATCTACCAAAGCCAGGTTTTCCTAATCAGCATCGCGCTATCGCTTGGCGGACTCGTCTACATGAAATTAAAATATCTAAAAACAAAGAGGATGTGCGGTCGCATGCTTTGAGCGGGTTATGAGCCCGCTGGCCCATCCTCTCGCCTTCGCGGCGAGAAAAGCGAAAAGCATCGACCGAACATCCATACTATATGAAAAAACTTTTTGCCAAAATTTTACTAAGCGCAATTTTATCTTTGGTTGCGGTTGCGCCAATGCATTGGATTGGCGCGCATAAAAACAGCGCGCAAGCCGCGGAGAATTTTAATACCGCGATTATTTATTATAATGAGGCCTGCGCGATGTGCGCGGAATATATAAAAAATGAACTTCCAGCCGACTTGCAAAAGTGGGGAATTGTAAATTTTAATAAAAAAGATTACGTAAACGTCCGTACAAACCGAACGGAAATGAATGACATGATGCAGAATGCTGAAATACCATTAGATTTGCAAAGCCATATCATGACCTTTATCGGCGACAAATATATTTTAGGCGGGCATATTCCCACCGCGATGATTGAGGAAATATTCAAACCGGAAAATTCCGCGAAGTTTAAAAAAATAATAATATATCAAGATGAAATGCACGGCGATATTAAGGACTACAAGGTCTGGGCCATTCCTATGTACGCGGATAATTTTGTCGACGAGGCGAAAACTTATCCAATCAGCGCGAATATCACTGAATATTTTGACTACTTGGAAAACAACAAAGACACGCTAAAAAACTCAACAAATGTAAATAATAAATTAAACCAATACAGGTCGCTTTTGCCGGTCGTGCTTGTCTCCGGATTTTTGGACGGCATAAATCCATGCGCATTCGCGGTTTTATTATTTTTCATCGCCTTTTTGTTCTCGCTGAAAAAAACTCGCGGGTCGGTCTGGAAAATGGGATTGGTATATATCGGCGCGATTTTTCTGGCGTATTTCTTAATTGGCTTAGGAATTACAAAGGCGCTTTTGTTTGCCAACGCCCCTCATTTTATGGCTGAACTTGGCGCCTGGCTGGTAATAATCTTAGGCATAATAAACCTGCTCGGAATTTTATTCCCGTCATTTCCGATCAAACTTAGAATCCCAACTGCCAGCAAAGAAACACTGCGGAATTGGATGCATAAATCCACGCTTCCCGCCGCATTTATTCTTGGATTTTTGGTCGGCCTTTGCACGTTCCCATGCTCCGGCGGGATCTATGTTGCCATCATCGGCCTGCTCGCCGCCAGAACAACCTATTTCACCGGCCTCGGTTTTCTGGCACTCTACAATATAATGTTCGTGGTTCCGCTTTTTATCATTTTGATTCTTGCTTCAAATAAATACGCGGTTGAAAAACTTACAAGCTGGGAGCAAATGGAAAGTAAAAAAATGAAATACATCTCCGCACTCACAATGATCGGGCTCGGCGCGATAATTTTAATATTTTTCACTTAATCTGACAATATGAATAGCAAAGGATTTTCGCGAGTTTCTAAAATAATAACCGTCTGTATTTTGTTGCTATTGGCAGTTTTCATTTTGCCAAAATATTTCCCGGCTCTTAAAGGCAACGGGTTGTTTTTAATTCTTTTGCTATGCCCGCTGATGCATATTTTTATGATGGGCAAGCATGGAGATCACGGCAAACAAGGTGGTTCGCATTCCTGTTGCGGCGGATCAAAAGAACCGGAGCAGGATGCCACACCTGTAAATCCTGAACACAAACACGAAATAAAATAACTATGCCAAAAATAATAAAAATGGCGATTGTAATACTGCTGACAGCATTATTTGTCGCGCCCGCGGTTGTCTCCGCGCAAGCAGACGATACTGTTTTCAAAGCGCAAGTTGTTGATGTTATCCGCGAAGTTAAAAAAACAAATGACAAGGGCAGAGAAATTATTCAGCAAGTTTTAAAATTAAAAGGGTTGGAAAATGGCTGGAAGGATAAAGAAATTCTATACGACGGCACGGCGCTGGACGCTGAAATGGCCGGTCAAAATATTTATAAAAAAAATGACAAGGTTTTGGTGATGCGAAGCGTAAACGACCAAAATGAAGAAAGTTTTTTCATAACCGATTATGTCCGCACCGGCAAACTATATTTTATAATACTGCTTTTCTTCGCGGCTATTATAGTAATCGCGCGCAAACAGGGCCTGAAAGCGATTGTCGGCCTGGCCGCGACATTCATCGTGCTGATGAAATTCATTGTGCCAAAAATCTTGGCCGGTTCCAACCCGGTTTTTATCAGCATCATCGGCTCGCTTATAATTCTTGTAATCACGCTATACTTGGTGCACGGATTTAATTCCAAAAGCTCGGTCGCGATTTTAGGAACAATTTTAAGTTTGCTTATTACCGGCGTATTATCCGTCATTTTCACAAATCTAACGCGGCTGACCGGTTTTGCCGATGAAGAATCAATGTATCTGCTTAATATCGGCCAGCAAGCTCTGAACATAAAGGGGATTTTACTGGCAGGAATGATAATCGGCGCGCTCGGTGTTTTAGACGACATCACCGTCAGCCAAGCGTCAATCGCCGAACAAATCTACAAGGCAAACCCAGAACTTACCTCGTGGGAAATTTACAAACGCGCCATGAAGGTTGGGGTTGATCACGTAAGTTCAATTGTAAATACATTGGTTCTCGCTTATGCCGGCGCTTCTTTGCCTCTAATGATTTTATTCGCCGTTGATTCCGCCGGAGCGTTAACGCTGGGTCAAGCGATAAACAACGAAGCAATCGCCACGGAAATCGTGCGGACTGTCGCGGGAAGCATCGGCTTGGTCTTCGCTGTCCCGATTACGACCTTAATCGCCGCAAATTTCTTTAAAAGAAAAATCATCAAGCCGGAGGCCGCGGCTCATAATCACGCGCATTAATTTTAAAATATGCCAATCGTTTTCATTTCACTCGGCGCCATTGTTATCTTATATTTTCTTTTCGCGCTAAGCCCGTCGTTTTTATCAAAAAGAATTTGCGCGATTTGCGCGGCCGTGTCGCTGACCTGGGCTGGTCTTCTGGCGGGATATCTTTTAAAATGGCACAACAATATTCTGATAGTCGGAGTTCTGATGGGCGGAAGCGTGGTGGGAATAATGTATAAAACAGAAAAATATTTTCAGAAAAAACAACTGACGAATTTCTGGCTGATCCGACTTTTAATAATCGTCTTCGGCTTTCTCGGCGTTTATTTGACACTAACTGAACAGTGGGGTACTCTCACAACAGTCGCCATGCTTGCCGTGATTATCGGGTTTTTGACCCTCTTTTTTGTTAAAGAGCAAAAAACTCCCATCGCAGTAGGCGAGGAACATAAAAAAACTTTAAAAGAAAAAATGGAGCACTGTTGCGACTAAGAGGGAGAAAGGAAAACTATGTTGAAGAAAATATTGATAGGAGGAATAGCGGTGTTAGGCGCATTTTTAGTCGCAACGCCGGCTAAAGCCAAATGCGCAAGCAATTTCACCCCAAAACACGGGCAAACATACACATTCACGGTGGGCCAAAATTTTTGCAAAGAAGAACGCTTTCACGACCGAGTGCCGACACAAATAACGAATCGTGTAATAAAACACCCACTGCCAAGAATCACAGCGCATTCGATGCGAGCGGTTTTCAGGCCAACTTCTTCATTCGGACTTAAGCAAATCAACTCCGGAGTAAAGGGAGTTGTAAAAAGTGTTGGCTCAATCGGGAAAGGCGCCATCAACATCACGGAAAATTTAATGACCGGCGCGCTGGATATATTGTTTTAAAAAAGATATTTTAAAACCGCCCGTATGGGCGGTTTTTTAATACGAACAGAGATCCTTCGGCCGCGCGCAGCCTCAGGATGACCCAACCCGCGAGCGTTGCGTCATTTCATCTCTCCCCAACTATGGCCGATGCTGATGCCGACTTTAACCGGCACGCGAAGTTTGACCACATTTTCCATTGTTTGTTTAACAATCTCCGCCAGTTCTTTTGCTTTGTCTTTCGGAACTTCAAAGACCAATTCGTCGTGGACTTGGAGAAGGAGTTTGGGACAAAGGGATCCTTCGACTCGCTTCGCTCGCTCAGGATGACAAAAAGAATCGTGGATTCTTTTTGTCACTTCAATCATCGCCAGCTTAATCAAATCCGCGGCTGTGCCCTGAATCGGGTGATTTATCGCCATACGTTCGGCCGCGGATCGCAATTGGAAATTGCCGGCGTTTAATTCCGGCAAATAACGACGCCGGCCGAAAAGCGTTTCGCAATAGCCCTCTTTTTTGGTAAATGCCAAAGTCCGGTCTATATATTCGCGCACTCCGCTAAATGTTTTAAAATATTTATCAATAAAGTCCTTGGCCTCGGCCTGCGAAATGCCGGCGCGCCAACTTAACCCATACGGCCCCATGCCATAAAGCACGCCGAAATTCACTTCCTTGGCCGAGTAGCGCATCTCTTTAGTCACTTCATCCAGCGAAACACCATGAATCGCGGCCGCGGTTGCTCTGTGAATATCTTCGTCGTTTTTAAAAATCTCAATCATTTTTTTATCCTCGGCCAAAGAAGCGACTATTCGTAATTCAATCTGCGAATAGTCAGCGCTGATTAATTCGTTCCATTTTTCCGCCACAAACGCCTCGCGAATTTTTCTGCCCAGCTCGCTTCTGATCGGAATATTTTGTAAATTCGGATCAGAACTGGAAAGCCGGCCGGTGGCTGTAACTGTTTGATTAAAATGCGTGTGAAGTCGGCCAGTTTTTTTATTTATTAAAGCAGGCAAAACATCTATATATGTATTCTGTAATTTTGCCAGCTCGCGATAGTTTGAAATTTCATCTATAATCGGATGCAGTCCGCGCATTTTTTCCAATTCTTCGGCTGAAGTGGACAGTCCGGTTTTGCCTTTCTTAATCCCCGCGACTGAAATGCCGAGTTTATCAAACAAGACCTCGCGCAACTGCAATGGCGAAGCAATATTAAATTCCATTCCTGCAAGATCATGAATTTTCTTGGTCAGTTTTTTATTATCCTCCGCCGCTTCAACGGATAATTTTTTCAACGCTTCTAAATCCACGGCCACGCCATTTAACTCCATCTCGACCAAAACAGGAATAAGCGCCATTTCCATCTTTTTAAACAAACCCAAATTATCCGCTTTTTCCAAATCGGTTTTTAAAATTTCTCTGGTCTGGCTGATTAAAAATAATTCTTCCGCCAAACTCTTCTTATCAATGCCGAATAAATTCGTCTGCGAAGTAGATTGCGGCAAAACCTTGCCTAAAACCTTCAAAAGAACGCTCGGAATATCATGCGCTCGGTTGCCCGGATTTAATAAATACGAAGCCACCATCACATCAAACAAATCATTTCGCGCTTCTATCTGATAATTATATTTTAATGATTTTATTAAGTCCTTCAAATCATGGCCAACCAGCTCCACGCCATTTTCTTTAAATATCGGCAAAACAAATTTAATCATTTTTTCGCCAACAAAAAACCCCTGCGCGCCCACAGTCATTACCAAACCTAAAAATTCACCGTTCAATACTTCCTTGTCGCTTAGCGCCGCGCGACAACAAAAAGACCCGTTTCCCTTAATTAATTTTACCAATTTTTCCGCTTCTTTTTCACTCGCCACCTCGGAGAAAATCAATTTTTCTCCGCCTTTGCGTTTCCCGCCGTGTTTAACCCCGGACTCGCCCGGCGTAATTTCAACGAAGCCGGGAATCCTTTTCAGCAAAGAAACAAATTCAAATTTTTGAAAAATATGATTAATTTTTTCGCGGTCAAAATCTTTCAGCGTACAGGCGTCCAAATTAAATTCAATGCCCGGCACGGCGCAATCAATGGCCGACAGCTCTTTGCTCATCTTCGCGCTCTCTTCGCCTTCAATTAATTTTTTAATAACTCCGGGTTTTATTTTTTTTCGGATTGCGGATTGCTGATTTCGGATTTCTTTGTATATTTTTTCTACACTGCCAAATTTCAAAATTAAATCGGTCGCTGTTTTCTCGCCTATCCCGGGCACGCCGGGAATATTATCAGATGGGTCTCCGCGCAGGGCCTTGTAATCCACCATTGCCTCCGGTCCAAATCCAAACCGTTTTTTTACTTCTTCCGCATCATACACCACCGTGTCGCTCATGCCTTTTCGCAAAGTATAGACCTTTACTCCGTCTCTGATCAGTTGCAAAGTATCCATATCGCCGGTGACGATAAACACTTCGGTGTTTTTTTCTTTTTCTAAATTTTTCACAATCGTCCCAATCACATCGTCGGCCTCATACCCCTGCTTCTGATAAATCGGCAAGCCGAAAGATTTTACCACTTCATGCGCGAACGGAATTTGGTCGTACAATTCCTGGTCGGCTTTTATGCGCGTGGCTTTGTATTCTTTATACTGGACATGGCGAAAAGTCGGACCAGCCATATCAAAAGTAACCGCAATGCAATCCGGTTTCAAATCCTTCCAAACCTTAAGAAGCATGGAGGTGAATCCATACACCGCATTTACCATAACGCCGTCTTTGGTAGTCATTGGCGGAATGGCATGATAGGCGCGGTGGATGATGGCATTACCATCTATGACGATAATTCTTTTCATGCGTATTATGATACCTTGTCAGAGATTTTTGAGCAAGAAATAAAGACAGGCCCTTGGGGGGCCTTCTTGCGGGGGTGTCACCCTGCAGTCGCCGAGGGGCGGCTACGGGTAGTGCGGAGGACCTTCTGCGAGCCAGAAAGCAACGACGAGGACGCCGACAATGGCGGCGGCGATCATCGCCAGCTTCACCAGATCTGTCAACCTCTCCTCTCTTCGCTGCCGGCGGGTCTTCGGAAACTGCTGTATCTCAACCTTCGGCCGCTCCATGAGCATTCGTTCTCCTCTCTGTCCTATCGGACCGTGCATTATATACCACAAATCTACGCGTGTCAATACACGAGCTGGCTTCTATCTCTTGAACCAACTTGAGGCCTGGGCGGGAATCGCACCCGCGCATAGGAGTTTTGCAGACTCCCGCCTTACTGCTTGGCTACCAGGCCGAAAATATATTCCTTTAGATTTCACCCCCACATTTTATTCCACCATTGCATTTCCTTGCCTCCTCCACTTCCTAACGCCTTCCCAGCTTAATTTCAAAATCCTCTCCTTTCAACAACGCCCCCTCGGGTAATTCTGTTGGTTGCCCCAGCTCTATTTTCGCGCACATTTCACGAGTCGCCGGCGATTTAATCGCGGCTTCAACACTCTTATCGGCGTCTTTAAAAAAATAAAGCCATGCCTCTTTTCCTTCTATCACAAGTTCTGAAGCTGTCATAAAGTCCTGCTTGGAAACATAAAACCTTTTCGGCCGGCCGTGCGGTTCTAAAATCAACTTTACTTCCCGCCTTAATTGATTATTTGTTTTGGTCATAATTTTTGAATATTCTATCAAAATTTAATACAAAAGTCAAAGGTTTACTTCACATACCCAAGCGGATTTACCTTGGTTTTTCCAATCTTAATTTCAAAATGCGTATGAATGCCCGTGCGTCCGCGAACGCGGCCGGTATTTCCCATCATAGCAATGGTGTCGCCGGTTACAACCACATCACCGGGCGAAACTAATAATTTTGAATTATGCCCGTACAAAGTAATCACGCCACCGCCATGATCAATAATAATATAGCACCCATATCCGTTATTCCATCCGCATTGCGAAGTTCTTACTGTTCCTGATTTTGCCGCGTAAATCGGAGTCTGTTTATTTCCACCCGCGATATCTAACGCTGGATGACGCCAGCTATAATACTGCGTGATTAACCTAGCGGCGGTTGGCCAAACAAAGCCAGAAATAGTGGGGGATTGCCTAGATGGCGGCGGAGTGGCCCTGCGCGCCAATGAGGCCGCGCTTCCGGGCGATGCAACAATTATTCTCTGTTGCGGCTTCTCGCCATCAGGAATAATTATGCTTTCTCCGATTATAAGATCGGAGCCATCTTCCTTAAGCTTGTTGTATTTAACAATTTCCGCCGGTTTAGTTCCATACACAACCGCAATTTTATTTAGGTTATCGCCTTTTTTAATTATATGCCTTACGCCATTGACTGGCAATATTCGCAATTTATCTCCAGGTCTTATGTAAGATCTCAACCCTAGATTATTTTCCCAAAGCACGGTCGCCACGCTCACTCCAAATCTCGCCGCAATGACGCTTAATGAATCGCCGGGTTCAACCATATATTCAATCACAAAGTCTCTTTGACCTGTTATGGCGGTTGAGCCGGGGAGTATGTAAGGTTTTGACAAAGCCATGCCACCGGCCATCAAACCAGCCAAATCTTGATAGTGACCGGTTACTCCGCCGACAAACTGATCACTGCTCAAGACGCTGTCTCTCCACGAATAAGACGAGTCGGTTTCAACAAACTCGGTTTCAGCCACAACTTCTTCTATGCTGTATTCCTCATCAGAACCTAGCAGGGCAAAAGCAATTGTTTTTTGCCCAGGCAAACTTAGATCTTTTTTCGCGTAAAGCTTTGTCTGTGGCATGGCGATAAATAGCAAGATGGCTAAAACTATAACTTGAAGACTGTCCCTTTTAACTATTTTTGAACTAAAGCCCGTCACGCTATTAATCTTGCGCAAAACATACCTTAATTTGTAATCTACAAACCCTACCACCTTCCATAGGGGGTAGAATAATTTGGCTAAAATAAAAAGACTTTTAGCGCCCAACCACCAAAAAGCCCTTTTTAAATAAATCAAAATCTGCAATAATTTTAACAGTGCATGATAACGCATAATTTCGACTTCTATCTTGACGCAAGAACTATCTTAGCATATCATATTGAAGAAAACAACCTTGCTTCCGCTCGATTGTTTCTCGCTTTCCTCGTCCGCGAGGACTCGGGGATGTCCGCCTCGGGCGGCCATAACCCGCTCGAAACAATCGATCGGATGCGCTAAATTTATTCACTAACTAGAAAGTATGGTTATAGCGCTAACCGCATTACTGCCTGCGCTTTTGGCAGTCGTTTACGGCATTGTCTTAATCGGATGGATAAACAAACAGCCATCTGGCGATGACCGCATGAAGGCAATTGCCAAGGCCATCCAAGATGGCGCAAAGGCCTATCTTGGTCGCCAATTTAAAACCATTGCCGTGGTTGCAGTAGTCGCGTTTATTATACTTGGCATTGCCATAAACTGGATTACGGCGTTTGGCTTCTTAACCGGAGCAGTGCTATCCGGAGTAGCTGGAATCATCGGCATGAACATTTCCGTCAGAGCAAATGTCCGCACAAGTGAGGCCGCAAAAAAAGGGATGAAAGAAGCCCTTGGCGTGGCTGTAAAAGGCGGCTCCATCACCGGCTTGCTGGTTGTTGGGTTGGGTTTGCTCGGTGTATCGGGTTTTTATCTTATTACAAAAGATCTTTCCGCTTTGATTGGACTTGCTTTTGGCGGAAGTTTAATTTCCATATTTGCCAGAATTGGCGGAGGCATATTTACAAAAGCCGCTGATGTGGGCGCGGATTTGGTCGGCAAGGTTGAAAAAGGAATTCCTGAAGATGATCCAAGAAATCCGGCCGTGATTGCTGACAATGTCGGCGATAATGTCGGGGACTGCGCCGGAATGGCCGCTGATTTATTTGAAACATACGCGGTCACCGCGATCGCGACTATGGTTTTAAGCGGGTTGCTATTTATCGGAAATGAAAAGGCGATTATTTATCCTTTGATGCTCGGCGGCATTTCCATACTCGCCTCAATACTCGGAACTTTCTTTATCCGTTTGGGCAAAAGCGGAAATATAATGAACGCTTTATACAAGGGATTAATCGCGTCCGGACTTTTTGCTTTAATCGGATTTTATCCCGCCACAAAATGGCTGATGAGCGACTTGCAGGGCTATGACGCAAACAAAATTTATCTATCAGCCGTGATCGGACTTCTGCTCGCGGGAGCCATGGTATGGATAACTGAATATTACACATCAACAAAATTCGGACCGGTTAAACAAATTGCCAAGGCGAGCGAGACCGGACACGGAACAAACGTAATCGCCGGATTGGCTGTTTCAATGAGATCAACCGCTTTACCGGTGATTTTAATTGTGGCCGCGATTCTTGGCGCGCACGCGCTGGCCGGATTATTCGGGATCGCGATTGCCGCGATGAGCATGCTTTCTCTGGCCGGAATTATTGTGACAATTGACGCGTACGGACCAATCACCGACAACGCCGGAGGCATTGCTGAAATGAGCGAACTGCCTGAAAATGTACGCAATGTTACGGACCAATTGGATGCTGTTGGCAATACCACCAAAGCCGTTACCAAGGGCTACGCGATAGCCAGCGCCGGATTGGCTTCTCTTGTCTTGTTCGCGGATTACACCCACAAATTGCCGGAGTCAGTAAAATTTTTATTGAATGATCCAAAAGTTCTGGCCGGTTTGTTGATCGGCGGATTGCTTCCATATTTATTCGGGGCAATGCTGATGGAGTCAGTCGGAAAAGTTGCCGGAAAAGTTGTGGAAGAAGTGCGAAGGCAGTTTAGAGAGATCCCCGGTATTATGGAAAGAACAGCCAAACCGGACTACAGTAAGGCGGTTGATATAGTAACCAAGGGCGCTATCGGGCAGATGACTTTGCCGGCGCTTATTCCGGTTGCGGCTCCGATTCTGGTTGGCTGGCTTCTGGGTGTTGAGGCCCTGGGCGGATTATTGCTGGGCACGATTATCACCGGATTATTTGTCGCGATTTCTATGACCACCGGAGGCGGGGCGTGGGATAACGCGAAAAAATATATTGAAAAAGGAAATTACGGCGGCAAGGGATCATTCGCGCATCAGGCCGCTATCACTGGAGACACTGTTGGCGATCCATACAAAGACACTGCCGGCCCTGCGATAAATCCCATGATAAAAGTTGCCAATATAGTCGCGCTGTTGATTGTTGGATTGTTGATAAAATAAAATATTAATAATCCGTTTCCTCAATAAGAGGCTGATCATCCGGATATTCTTGCTCAATGGCGTTCTTCCTATTTGACGGACACACAAGCCATAAATAGTAATAACCATTGTCTTGCCTATGAACTCCAACAGGATTTATCCTGTCTATGTATAAATTTCGTGAAGCGGCAAACTCACGCATTGTAGCCCAAAGCCTGTCTATACAGTTTAAATATATATTTTGCCAGTCAATTTGATCAGCGCCCTTTGTTAATGGCCATTGCTTCATTGGTTCGGGAAGTTGTATAACCAACAGTATCTCATTTTTATTAATCTTATTAACTTGACCGGCATATGAAAAATCCTTTAGACGAGATTTAATATGATTCATGCCGTCATACATTTCTATTGAAGGCGTATCGTGCATTTGTTCTACAATCTTTTGCTTAACCGCTTCAGAAACATTATCCGATTCAGCAAGTGAATTCCGAACGACGTCCTGAAAATGACGCTTTAATTCGGAAGATAATTCGTGCGCGAATTCAGAAATCTCGGCCGATGGAAATTTTGATGTGTCAGCGGGACGAGTATAAGACTCAAAAAAATCGTTTTCAATATTATGTTTTGCCATAAAAAATCATTACTAATAAAGGTTCCTCGGAGCAAGCTCCGAGGTTATATCACCTGTATTTACTCATTCGCTCGGAAAAGCAAACTTGCTTGCTTTTCACTAACTCATTTCATAAATTAAATATAGCAAAGTTTAACATTTTTATCC
>JBBTQE010000034.1:0-10398 GCA_038065775.1 Patescibacteria group bacterium | reverse complement strand
GCGAGGGCGGGCAAAAATTCCTTCCCCCCAACCCCCTTCCTTTTTGCCCGCCTGAACGTTCAGTTTGGCACGCGCCTGCCCGCCGAAGCCTCGGCGTAGGCGCGAAGCGCGCCGTCAGTCCCGTTCAAAAAAGGTTCGGATTTCGTCAAACAAACGCACACATGTTTTGGACCAGCTGGCCTCTTTTCTTTTTTTCTCAACAATGGTAAAATTTGATTAGTATTTTTATCATCTTTTCAGTTATGCGCTACATTATTGGTATATTGATGGCGGCAATCGGCGTTATTTTGGTGCTAAAAACAGAATGGTTTATCCAAAATTTTGGCACTAGCGCTTGGGCTGAAGCTAAGTTTGGTTATAATGGAGGAACTCGTTTAATGTATAAATTGGTCGGAACGGCATTCATATTTTTCGGTTTTCTTACGGTCACGAATATGATATCCGGATTTTTATTTGGCACGGTTGGGAAAATTTTTATTAGATAGCATACATTTATGACTCACTCCGGTACAGCGTTGGTTGATCCATATAAAATTTTTGACAAAATTACTCTTTCGCCCGGAAAGCGTGTGGCTGATTTAGGTTGCGGCAGAACCGGGCACTTTGTTTTTCCGGCGGCCAAAACAGTCGGAGAAAGAGGCATTGTTTATGCCGTAGATGTTGTTAAGGACGTTTTGGAAAGCATAAAGAGCATGGCTCGAGACGAGGGCTATGACAATGTGCATGTGGTCTGGTCTGATATTGAATTGCGCGGCAAAACGCCCATTCCAGACAAAACTCTTGACGCCTGTTTCATGATGAATGTATTATTCTTATTAAAAAATAAAGCAGGAGCGATTAAAGAGGCGGCCAGGATGCTGGCAAAAGATGGCAGGCTGGTTATAACCGATTGGGCCAAACAGATAGGTTTGCTTGGGCCAAAACCGGAGGCAATGGTTTTGCCGCAGCAGGCGATAGAGCTTGCAAAACAAGAAGGGCTGGAATTAGTTGAAAAGATTGATTGGGATTATAATTATTCTTTGGTATTTAAAAAAATGGTATGAATTTAAAAAATCTTTTTGCTTTGGATTACTGGTTTGGTCAGCCGGAAAGCGCGCGCGGGTCGGCTTTATGGATTCTTGTCGGCGGATTTCTTTTGGTTATAGTAATCGGCCTTCTGATGAAGATTTTTTCGCAATACACGAAAGTAAAATCAGATAAAACCGTAATGTCAAAATTCGCAATGTTGGGTTTGGCTGTCGGTTTTTCCGGGTTGGTCTGGATGTTTTTCAGGCAGGAAGGGGTTTGGTTTTTGGGATGGCGCTGGTGGTTGGTTCTGTTGTTGGTATTTTTTATCTGGCGACTTTACAAAATTATAAATTATCTTACAAAAAGAGTTCCTAAAATTAAAAAAGAAGAAGCGGAACGGGCGCGCATAGAAAAATATTTGCCGCATCGAAAGTAATATGCCGAGAAAGGAGCTGGGGAACTGGGGAGAGGGTTTGGCCTGCGATTTTTTAAAAAGACACGGGTTTGAAATTGTTGAAAGAAATTATCATACGACTTTCGGAGAAATTGACATCATCGCCGTAAAAAGCGGTGATTATTATTTTATAGAAGTTAAAACTCGGCAAGGAAGCGAGTTTGCAAATGATTGGTCTGTCACAAATTCTAAAAAAAGAAAGATGAATCAGACAGTTCGAGCTTATTGTTTCAAACAAAATATCAACGGCGACTCAATAGTTTTGGCCAGTTTGATTTTGTTCGTAAATAGAGTCAGAAAAACCGTGTCTTTTCGTTTTTGCGTTTTCTGTTGACATTTTGTAAAAAATCCGGTAGGATATATGTCACATATATTCTCATTCGCTCATAAATAATCTGATTCAAAAATAATTTAGCAAGCTAATTATTTTCTCATAGATTATTTAATTCACTCATTTCGAATATAGCTTAAATTAATTTTATAAATATGCATCCTTCAAAAGAAAAATCCTTTGTGATAATTAAGCCCGATGGCGTGCAGAGAGCCCTGATCGGAGATATTATTAAACGTTTTGAAAGAGTCGGTTTGAAGTTGTCGGCGTTAAAAATGATCGTTCCGACGGAAGAGCAGTGCTGGACTCATTACAATAAAGATGAGGCGTGGTATTTGCAAAAAGGCGAAAGAACAATATCCGAACGCAAAAATGCCGGATTGGCGACGGATAAAGAGGCGATTGAATACGGCAAAGACATCGTCCGCGCTTTGGTGAAATTTATGACTTCAGGTCCGGTGGTGGCAATGGTATTATCCGGAAATCAAGCCGTTGGGATTGTGAAGAAATTGGTTGGAAGCACAGAGCCGTTGTCTTCGGATGTGGGCACAATTAGAGGCGATCTCACTTTGGATTCCTATAATTTATCAAGTCAAGATGAGCGAGCTGTCAGGAATTTAATTCATTGTTCAGACAAGCCGGAAGAAGCAGACAGAGAAATTGCGATTTGGTTTGAAGCGGAGGAGTTGATTAATTACAGGCAATTGCACGAAGAGATTCTGTATGATGTGAATTTGGATGGAATTTTGGAATAATTTTTTTTAAAAAGACGGTCGTTTAGGCGGTCGTCTTTTTTTGTCGCCGCTGTTTGATTAATAGATAAAAATCATATATAATTACGGTAAATTTCAAGTTAATGTAAATCTGTATGCCAACAAAAGTTACGGTTTTAGGAGCCGGAAATATGGGGACGGCCATCGCGCATGTGGTCGGCTTGAATGGGTTTAAAGTAAGTCTGTGGAACTATTCCGGAGATACTGAACCGCTTAATCAGATAACCCATGAGTGCGAAAATAAGAAGTATTTGCCGGGAATAAAGTTGTCTTCAAATATTAAGCCGGAATGTAAAATTCTGGATGCGTTAAAAGGCAGTCGTGTTATTTTTTACAGTCTGCCAAGTGTTTTTATGCCGACGCTCATAGAGCAGTCAAGTTCGTTTGTGGAGAAAGGCGCGATTTGCGTTGATGTATCAAAAGGAATTGATGGGAAATCTTTAAGTTTGATTCCTTCTTTGATGAAAAAATTTTTGAAGAATCAAAAAATCGCGGCAATTTCCGGGCCAGCCATTGCCTGTGACATGGCAAGCGGGCAATTTACATCCATGAATATCGCGGCTGAAGATAAAAAAACAGTTATCCAGATTAAAAAAGTTTTAGAGAACAAAAATTTAAAACTCATTCCGATTTTTGATTTGATTGGGATGGAGTTATGCGGTTCGTTTAAAAATGTTTATGCTATCGCGATTGGCATTTGCGATGGTCTGGCCATGCCTATGAATACGAAGTCAGTTTTGCTGGTTAAGGCTCTAAAAGAACTTGATAGGATTGTAAAAAAAATGGGCGGAAAAAATGGCACAGCATACGAGTTGTGCGGACTTGGTGATTTGGCCGGAACCGCGTTCTGCGAAAAGAGCAGAAATAGGAGATTTGGGGAGTTGTTGGCATCAGGTTTGAGCGCGAGTTCCGCGCTAAAGAAAGTTGGACAAATTGTTGAGGGCCTTGAAGCGGTTAAGTCGTTAGTATCTTTGACTAAAAAAAAGAAAATATCCGCGCCGTTTGCCGGCGTGGTAGATAAAATAATTAAGAATAAAATTTATCCGCTCGATGGAATCAAACAACTTTTGAGTTATAAATAAACACAATGCGCAAGAATTCGGACAATTCATTGCGAGTGGTTTCAATTTTTATCATTTTTGGCGCTTTCGCAATTTTAGCGAGGCTGTTTGTTTTGCAGGTTGTTGATTATGGTTATTACTCAACCCTCGCTTTGGACGCGCACGAAATTTACAAACAGCTCCATCCTAGAAGGGGGGAGATATTCATGCAGGATACAAGAAATAAAAAAGAATATCCGGTGGCGGTTAATAGAAAGTATTATTTGGTTTATGCCGTTCCGCGCGATATTCCGGAAAACAAAATTTCAACCACCACAAATTTCCTTTCCAAATTGTTTGATTTTGACGATGAAGAATCTGACAAGTTACTTGAAAAATTGTTAAAGAGGAAGGATCCATACGAGCCGATCGCAAAAAAAGTATCCGAAGATATTGTCCAAAAAATTAAAGATGCGGATTTGAATGGTGTAAATTTTGTAGCCGAAGAGTTCAGATATTATCCTGAAAGCGAACTTGGTTCTAACGCCCTTGGGTTTGTTCGGTTTAACCAAGATGGTAATTCGGTCGGCAGTTATGGCCTTGAGGGTTATTGGGATAAAAGACTTGCGGGGAAAAGTGGATTTTTGGCCGGAGAAACGAGCGCGGCCGGAAGTCTAATTTCGCTGGCTGGCCGAACGGTTAAACAGGCCGAGGATGGCGTGGATTTACTTTTAACAATAGACAGGAATTTGGAATACAATGCCTGCGAACGGCTTAAAAAAGGACTTGAGGAGTTTAAAGCGCAGAGTGCTTCTCTTTTGGTTTTGAATTCAAAAACCGGAGCTGTGTTGGCCATGTGTAGCGCGCCTGATTTCGATCCGAATAATTATGCGGATGTAAAGGATATGGCTTATTTTAACAATTCAACAATTTTTACTTCGTATGAACCAGGCTCGGTGTTCAAACCAATAGTGATGTCCATCGCGCTGGATCTTGGGTTGGTTAGCCCATTCACATCTTTTGTAGATCCTGGGGAGAGAATTGTAAATGGGCACAAGATTCGGAATGCGGAGGGTAAAAAATATGGCAAGGTTACAATGACTGGAGTTTTGGAGCATTCCATAAACACAGGTATGATTTGGGTCGCGGAAAAAATAGGCCAATTGCGTTTTAAGGAGTATGTGGAAAAATTTGGTTTTGGAAAAAAAACCGGAGTTGAGCTGGACACAGAAGTGCAGGCCGATATCTCATCGTTTGATAAAAAGGCGGAAATATACGCGGCCAACGAATCGTTCGGTCAGGGTTTTATGGCAACCCCGATTCAGTTAGTTGCGGCGTACGCTGCGTTGGCCAATGATGGCAAAATGCCAAAGCCTTATATTGTGGAGGAAATAAGACATAAAAATGGCAAGATTGAAAAAACAGAACCTGAAATTGTGGACGTCGTTATATCTCCAAGCGCTGGAAAATTAATCACAGGCATGTTAATATCAGTTGTAGAAAACGGGCACGGAAAAAAAGCTAGGCTGGATGATTATTATATTGCCGCCAAGACAGGCACGGCTCAAATTGCCAAAAGCGGAGAGTACGCCGAAGAAAGCAATCATACTTTTGTGGGGTATTTTCCGGCCAGCGCTCCGCAATTTGTTCTGCTAGTTAAATATGAGGCTCCTGCCAGAAATTGGGCCGAGTCAACGGCCGCGCCGGTTTTCAAAGATGTGGCAAAATTCATTCTCGACTACTACGGAGTGCCGGGGGATAAAAATGTGTAAATAAATTTTATGTTTAGATCATTTTTACATTACATTCTTAGGTGGCTTGCCAAAAAGATATTGAAAAAATACAAGCCGGATGTAATTGGAATTACAGGTTCGGTAGGAAAAACTTCCGGGAAGGAGGCGATTGCGACGGTTCTTGAAAGCAAATTTTCCGTTCGCAAGAGTTCAAAAAATTACAACAATGAAATTGGCGTTCCGCTCACTATTATTGGCGTTGAAAAAACAGCAGGAAAGTCGGTTTTTGGATGGATAAAAATTTTTGGGAAAGCGTTGAGCCTGATTTTTATGCGTGATAAAAATTATCCAGAAATGCTTGTGCTTGAAATGGGGGCTGATAAGCCCGGGGATGTCCAGTATTTGGTTGAAATAGCTCAATGTAAAGTTGGCGTGCTGACATTTATTTCGCACGCGCACACGGAATTTTTTAAGACAATAAAAAAAATAGCGCAAGAAAAAAGAATTATCATCTCGCATCTTTTGCAAGACGGTTGCGCTGTTATTAATTTTGATAATGAAATGGTAATGGAATGCGCTCCGACAACTAAGGCCGAAGTAATGACTTATGGATTTAAAGAGGGCGCCGGTTTAAGGGCGACTGATGTAAATTTTATAAAGAATGATGTTGGCTGGCCGGTAGGGATTAATTTTAAGGTTTTATATAAAGGAAATGTTGTGCCTGTATATGTTCCGGGCGTCGTATCCAGATCGGCTATTTATGCTTCGTTGGCCGGATTGGCCGTAGGATTGTTTTTTGGCGTTAACCTTGTGGAGGGGTCTCAAGCTTTGAGTAAGCTTAGAGGTTTGCCGGGTAGGATGCGTTTGATCAATGGAATTAAAGGAACTCTTATTATTGATGATACATATAATTCAAGCCCTGAAGCGGCAAAGTCGGCAATTGATACAACCGCCCAAATAGAAATTAATGTCGGGAGCAAGCGGTTCGTTGTAATGGGCGGCATGCTTGAGTTGGGTTCTGAAACAGAAAATTTGCACAGGGAGCTTGGATTTAAAATTGCCGAGCTGGAGATTGATTATTTAATTACGGTAGGTGAAGCCGCGAAACATATCGCGCATGCGGCGAAAGAGGCTGGCATGGATGAACACAGAATAGCTATATTTCCGAAAGCGGAAGTAGCGGGGACTTTTTTGCAGGACAAAATAAAAACCGGTGATTTAATATTGGTCAAGGGTTCTCAAAGCATGCGTATGGAAATCGTAGTAAAAGAAATTATGGCTGAACCGCTTCTCGCGCCGCAATTATTAGCCAGACAAGGAAGCGAGTGGGCTGGTAAATCATAATATAACAATATGAAATTTGAATTACCAAAACTTAATTTTGCTTTTGACGCGCTGGAGCCATGCATGGATGCGCGTACAGTTGAAATTCATTATACAAAGCACCATCAAATTTATTTGGATAAATTTAACACCGTATTGGAAAAAACTGGATTGGAATATGATTCGGCCGAAGAAATTTTGAGGGACCTTAACAAATTAAATGTAGGCGATGACGACCGCAAAGTAATAAAAAACATGGGCGGAGGGTATGTCAATCATAATATTTTTTGGGATTCTTTAGGCCCGGAAAAGGTTAATGACGCAAAATTGGCTGAAGATATTCAAAGAGATTTTGGCTCAATTGAAAAATTTAAAGAGGGATTTACTAAATTGGCGATTGGACATTTCGCAAGCGGCTATGCGTGGGCAGTGCGCGATGAAAGCGGGAAGTTAAGTATTTATTCGTTGCCTAATCAAGATTCTCCGTATACGCTCGGACACGAACCTGTATTTTGTTTGGATGTTTGGGAACACGCTTATTATTTAAAATACCAGAATCGTCGACCGGAGTTTGTCGATAGCTGGTGGAATATTTTAAAATTTATATAAATATGATTTCTCCTAAATACAGGCCAATCATTTTGGGAATGTTGGCGATTGGCGCGTTTTTATTTTTTTGGTATCAAATCAGGCCTGGGATAATAAGATCCAAATGTTCAAAAATTAATAATGGCGAGGTGGAATATATTTTTAAGAATTGCATTAGAAAACATGGACTGGAAGAATAACCCGTATTTTGGTATACTCTATAGTAGATTATGTTTAGTGAAGAGAAAAATAAATTAGGTTTTTTTGATTTAAATTCTTCTCAAGAGGCGCCTTTTACTTTTTTTCAGCATGAAGATTGGCGCGGTGAAGAAGCGGAAGGTCAGCTTGCGGTTGATGTCGCTCAAACGGAAAGCGAATTGGTGATAATCGCGGCTATGGCCGGCACTCCTCCAGAAAATTTGGAAATCCATTTACACAATGATTTGTTAACCATAAGAGGCGAGCGTAAATCGCCGATGAATTTGGCCGTTGAGCATTTTTATCAAGAGTGTTTTTGGGGAAAATTTTCGCGGACAATAATTTTGCCGGAACACGTGAAGCACGAACTTGCCAAAGCGCAATATAAAAATGGTATCTTAATTATAAGTTTGCCAAAATCAAACTCAAATAATGAGATACCTATTATGGTAATCGAGGAGTAGGTATGCCAGAAAATGAGTTTAAACAACAATTGTGCGTTTCTAAAAAAGGGGCGCTACATATAGTTCTAATTATCTTAACAATAATTGTTGGGCTGTTTTTATTATGTCTCGGCTCGTCGGCTGTGTATGTAAAATACTATAGTGGCCGAGTTTATCCGGGGGTATACATTGACAAGTATCCGCTTGGCGGACTGACCGCGGAAGAAGTTAAAAATTTTATTGAAACATTTAATGATCGGCTGGTAAAAGAAGGGCTTGATTTTTATTTTACGGATTATCAGGGAAATACCCAGAATTTTAAACAAAATGTTTTGCCGGCCGATGGAAGTTCCGTTGAACTTGTTCGCGTGGAAAGCGGCGCTCTTGCCGAAACAGCTTTGAATCTTGGAAGAAGCGGAAGTTTGGCTGAAAATATAATTCAGCCTTTTATCGCAAGATTTAAAAATAAAATTGTCGTAGCGCAAGTGGATGTGCAAGAAAAATTTATTGAGAACATTAAAAATTATTTGGAGCCATTTCGCGCGGATTTCAAAAATGCAAATATAAAGATTATGAATTTGGATCCGCTTCAGTATGAAATTACCAAAGAGCAAGACGGTTTTGTTTTTAAATTAGAAGAATTAAAATCGGACATTTTAAATAATTTATCGGAGCTGTCTTTTAAACCATTGGAAATTAAACGTGAAACATTTAAGCCGGCAGTTATTGAAAGCGAGGCGGCGCTGGCGGCGGATAAAATTACCGCGATTTTGGCGTACGGAAATTTTTCGCTTGATTTTATCAATCCAAAAACACAGGACAGGCAAGAATGGGTCATTTCAGCCGATACTTATAAAGATTGGCTTGAGGTTAGAAAAGTTGAAAATGGAGATTTGTTTTTCGGCCTCAACAAAGAAAAGGTGTCGGAGTATCTTGAAACTTTGCGGCCGAGCATTGATGTCCAGCCAAAGGACGCGAGATTTGTCGTGCAATTCGAGAAGGTTGAAGAATTTCAGGCAAGCCAGTCCGGTATTTTAATAAATGTTGGAAAAACATACGGCGACATTGACGCTTCATTCAGAGACAGAAATTATGGCACAAGCGAAATTACCAAAGCCGTTAATATTTCTGTTGAAATCACCGAGCCTAGCATACAAATTTCAGATTTGAACAGTCTGGGGATAGTCGATATTCTTGGAGCCGGCACTTCCACATTTCGCGATAGCCACACCAACCGAATAAAAAATATCGCGAACGCCGTAAAAAGATTAAATGGAATTTTGATTAAACCTGGCGAAGAATTTTCCGCGAATAAATTCGCCGGACCATACACGAGAGAGAATGGTTTTCTGCCGGAAATGGTGATTAAAGGCGACAGAATTATTCCGGAAATCGGGGGAGGCATGTGCCAGATTGGAACCACCTTGTTTAGGATGGCCATGAATTCCGGCATGCCAATAACAGAAAGAAGAAATCATTCTTTGGTGGTGGGTTATTATGCTGATCCGGTTAACGGCAATCCCGGAACTGACGCGACATTATACGAGCCGGACATTGATTTTAGATTTTTAAATGACACGGGTAATTATATTCTTTTGCAAACGGAAATTGATTACAAGAAACAGATGTTAACTTTTACTCTTTGGGGTAAAAAAGACGGAAGAAGCGGGTCTTATTCGAGGCCGGTAGTTAGTAAATGGATTCCGGCGGGAAAGTTGCGCGAGATTGAGTCTGATACATTAAAACCCGGAGAAAGAAAGTGTCAAAACGCGTTTAGGGGGGCGATTGCCAGTTTTGTGTACACTCGAATAACTCCGCAGGGAGAAAAGATAGAAAAAGTTTATGATAGTGTTTACAGAGCATTACCCCAAATTTGTTTAGTGGGAAAATCAACCGCGCCTCTGACTGGAGATGGCGGGGCGACATCCACGCCATTGATTGAGTAAAAAATAAAGGTTCCTCGGAGCAAGCCGCTAGGTATATCACCTGCATTTACTCATTCGCTCGGAAATATCCAGTTCAATATTTTGTAGCTCGCAAGCGATCTAAAAATATTTCACTGGCTACTTCGCTCACTCATTTCGTAAATAAACCACCTCGACCGGTCATGGTCGAGGTGGCATTGAAATTTTGAGGGAAATCGCTTTCCCTCCTAAAACCGCACCCAAGAAGATGTGTTACGGAAGCAAACGAGCCGAAGCCAGTGTCACCCCATAACACACCTCCATGCTTGTCGTGGATACGGGAAAATGCTTACTTTTAGAAACAGGCATTTTTCCATATCCGCCAATAAGTTGAAAGTGTGTGTTGTTGTCTACATAATAACTTACTTGAATAGGCAACTAAGCATAATAACATGATACCCCTTGTTTGTCAAGGGGTTACATGTTTTTTGAGGTAAATTAGCCAAAATTCCGGTGTTTTATTTTTCTATTATTTTATCAATAATTTTCTAATCCTTGGCGTCTTGCGCACTCATGAAGTAGTCTCTGTCAGTGTCTTTTTCG
>JBBTQE010000033.1:0-14120 GCA_038065775.1 Patescibacteria group bacterium | reverse complement strand
GCGATTGCTGATTTGTCTCCGCGCGAACAAAAAATTCTTGAGATGAGATTTGGCTTGACTGATGGCGTAACTCACACATTGGAAGAGGTCGGTCAGGAGTTTGATGTTACTCGCGAACGTATCAGGCAAATTGAAGCAAAGGCGTTGGAGAAAATTCAGCATATGAATATAATCGGAAAATTAAGAGATTATTAAAATCGCTTTGTCTATCACTTTGTATGAAAATTATGTTTTCCGGCGGCGGGACTCTTGGGCCTGTGGTGCCGCTTTTGGCCATTAAAGAAATTTACAACAAGCACGATGCTGAAGCGAAATTTGTTTGGGTTGGAACTTCAAACGGACCCGAAAAAGAACTGGTTGAACAATATGGCATCCCATTTTTTACAATCGCCGGTGGAAAATTCAGAAGGTATTTTTCTTTTTGGAATTTTGTTGATTTTTTTAAGGTTATTTGGGGTTTTTTTGGGTCTTTGATTTTGCTCTGGAAAGAAAAACCTAACCTGCTTGTTTCTGGAGGCGGGTTTGTCAGCGTCCCATTGCATTGGGCGGCTTTTTGTTTAGGGATTCCGGCATGGATTCATCAGCAGGATTATGAGCTTGGTCTTGCCAATAAATTAATGTCTAAGAGCGCGAAAAAAATAACCACTGCGCTTAGGGAGGGGAGGAAATTTTTTCCTGAAAATAAAACTGAATGGGTTGGTAATCCTGTTAGAGATTTGGTTGTCAAAAATTCGGCAGAGTCAAAAAGAAAATTTAACATTCCGGAAAACGCGCCTGTCATTTTTGCTTTAGGCGGTGGCACTGGTTCAATGAAAATTAATTCAATGGTTTTACAGATTTTGCCGCACTTGCCAAATGATTGGCATGTCATACATTTGGTAGGAAAAGATCGTCCCAGAGGTCTTCAGGAGAAGGCGGCCGGTGCCTTCGCGAATTATCATGTTTATCAGTTTTTTAAAGAAGAAATGAAACATGCTTATGCGGCCGCTGATGTGGTAGTTGCAAGAGCCGGGTTCGCGACAATCACTGAAATGGCGTCTTTAAGAAAGGCCGCAATTTTAATGCCAATGGCTGGAACCCATCAGAATGCAAACGCAAAAATGCTCGCCGAAAACAGGGCGGCCATTATTTTTAATGAAGACGAAGATGGGATGAAGATGGCAAAGATAATTACAGATTTGATTCGTAACCCGGAGGCGAGGAAGTTTTTGGGCGAGCGGTTACACACGGTTTTGCCTCCGGCCAAACCTGAAAAGATCATTGAAATTATCCATAACCTGACCGGCGCGTCCCCTTGATTTTTTTTGAATGGTAATGTATGATATTTTTACTTGTTTTTTTTCGTGTAATCGCGTTTTTTAGGTAAAAATTTGGGTCGGTAGCTCAGCTGGTAGAGCAATTCCCTTTTAAGGAAGTGGTCCCGGGTTCGATCCCCGGCCGACCCACAACGCACGCCTAGCTCAGTTGGTTAGAGCATCTCGTTTACACCGAGAGGGTCAGGGGTTCGAATCCCTTGGCGTGCACACCATAGAAATAGCCTATCTGGGCTATTTTGTTTTTACCATGTTTTCGTGGTATAATTATTTTCAAGGACCATGCTATGATAAAACTTTCCGGCGTTACCAAAATTTATCCAACTGGCACTATCGCTTTAAGGAATATAAATCTGCACATCAACGCGGGAGATTTTGTGTCTATCGTGGGGCAGAGCGGAACCGGCAAAACAACTTTAGTCAGAATGCTTATCGCGGAGGAAAAACCGAACAAAGGAAAAGTGGAAATTGGCGGGTGGGAAATAACAAAGATAAGCCCGAGCGACATTCCTTTTTTTCGCAGGCAAGTTGGTGTTGTTTTTCAAGATTTTAAACTCTTGCCAAAACGAACAGTTTACGAAAATATCGCCTTCGCTCTTGAAGTGGCGGGTGAGCGCTGGCAAAGAATACGCCAAGTCGTGCCGCAGGTTTTGGAAATAGTAGGTCTTGGTCAGAAAAGCAACAGCTACCCGTGGCAGCTTTCGGGCGGAGAACAGCAAAGAACGGCCATTGCCCGCTCGCTTGTCCATCGTCCCAAAATAATTGTCGCTGACGAACCGACCGGCAATCTTGATTCAATAAACGCGGCGGAAATTGTTTCAATTTTGAAAAAAATAAATGAATTTGGCACAACAATTATTCTGGTTACGCACAATCGGGAAGTTGTTAATCACCTTAAAAGAAGAGTAATCACAATCCATAACGGAGAAATAGTAAACGATGAAGAAGAGGGTAAATACAGATTGCAATAAATTTTGATTTTATATGTTATCATTTTTGCGCGTTGTAAAGTTTGCATTGCAGGATTTGGCAAGAAATTTTAGCCTGTCATTCATGACGGTTTTTATTTTGATTTTAATGCTGTTGTCAATCAATGTTCTTTGGTCTTTGGATGTTATAACCAGAGAAGCGGTGGCTTCTGTAAAAAAACAAATTGATGTAAGCATATATTTTGTCACTGAAGCGAGTGAAAAAAATGTTGATGAGGTAAAAAATTATATAAATTTATTTCCCGAAATCACTGAAATAAGAGTTGTTCCAAAAGATCAGGTCATGGTTAATTTTAGAGAACAGCATAAATTTCAAAAGGAAGTTTTGGAAGCCCTGGATGAACTTGGGCAAAATCCATTTGGCCCGACCATGATTATAAAAACAAGAGAGCCGAAGGATTATAAAAAGATTATTGAATCTCTGAATGTGCCGGAGTATGAAAGTTTGATTGAGGCGAAAAGTTTTGAAAATCACGAGGATGCGATAGAGACTCTGCAGAATATTACCAACAGAATTGAAAAGATTGGCGTCGGACTCGCAATTTTATTCGCGGTAATTTCGTTCATGATTATTTTTAACACCATCAGGGTTGCCATAAACATGCACAGGATAGAGATCAGCATCAAAAGACTGGTTGGGGCAAGTAATTGGTTTATCCGCGGTCCGTATATCATTGAGTCGTTCATCTTCACGATTTTAAGCATAGCCGGCACGATCGGGCTTGTTTTTCTCGCTTTAAGATGGGTTGATCCGTATTTGGCGGTTGTGTTGCCGAGCGGTTTTTCGTTGACAAATTACTTCAAATCAAATATACTGATGCTGTTTGGCGCCCAGGCCTTGGCCGTATTAATTTTGACGATTATTTCCAGCGGTCTGGCCATGCGCAAACAGCTTAAGGTGTAAGGGATAGAGACCTTAGGCGCATATTCCGAGGTCGTCTAAAGGTAGGACAAGAGCCTTTGAAGCTCTATATCTTGGTTCGATTCCAAGCCTCGGAACAAAAGAATTTTTGAAATTAAAAAATTCGACCACATGGCCGGATTTAATTTTTTATTCTGCTTTGTTACGATTTATTCGTCAATGATAAATGCCGTCGGAAGAGCGCGGGGGATAGTAGCGTAAGTCGGGAAATAGCTTCCGACCCCGTTTTCTCGCGGGCGCGCTTCCGGCGGCAAGGTTAGTCTGCATTATGTTTTGGCGCCTGTCAACCGGAATGTCTGTTAGAAATCAAAATCAAGCTGCTCTTACCTCAAAATTTGCCTAAAAATAGATAAAATAAATGACCACTGACAACGGGCCGATCTGAGATTTGGACAGAGCTCGCAAGTAGCTTACACGTGGAGGGGGGCCTCGTGTTGGCTACTTGTGGCTACACATCCGCTTTTCAAATCTTAACGCCGTCATCAGTGATCACTGTTAAACTAGCCTAGAAGCTGATTTTTGTCAAGTCTCGTAAGGTTGCCGCTTTGTTGTAAAATTTCATAAAAAAGTGTAAAATGATCTCAATATGAGACTAAAATCAAATTTTATTTTTAATTTTTGAGATTTTATGTGTGGCGCAATTTTTGATTTTTTATTTAAAAAAGGAAAAAAATATATAGTTACTGAAGTTAAGAAAATGAATGGCCAAGTTGTGCAGATCGCGATGGCTCCAAAAAATGGAAAAAATATAAAATATTTGCCAGGACAATTTATCCGTGTCGGTTTTAACGGTTCTGTTGCCAAACCATTCTCACTTATTTCGCTTCCAGGAGAAAAAGAAATTGTTATATCCGTGAAGGCCTTGGGCGATTTTACAACGAAACTTCAAGATTTACATGTTGGCGCGTTAGCTGGAGTTCAAGGCCCATTTGGAAAATTTTTATTCAAAAATTTTGTCGGAAAAAATCAAATCTGGATTGCCGGCGGTATAGGAATTATGCCGTTTCTTTCAATGAGTAAATTCCTTGTTCAAGATAGCGGATCGGAGTATAAGATTGTGCTTTTTTATTGCGCGAACACAAAAGACGAGGCGGTTTATATTGATGATCTTTTGGAATATTCAAAACAATCTCCCAATCTAAATGTCATTCCGTTTTTTTGCGACAAGGATGGTTTTTTAAGCGCAAAAGAAATAGAGGAAACAGCCGGTGATTTAAATGGCCGGGAAATATTAATGTGTGGCCCGCCGCCAATGTTGGCAGCTTTGCGCAAACAATTAAAAGAAATTGGTGTCAGCGATAGATTTATCCACGGCGAAGAATTTTAAAATATGGAGACATCTGTTTTCCGTGTCGGAAAAAATAATTTGAAAATTAATATTCGGGACGAAGCGGATCAAAGCGTATTTAATGAAATTTTCAGGTTAGGGGAGTATCGATCGGCCGAAGACGCGATTAAAACCGCCAAGAATTGTATAATTGATGCTGGCGCGCATGTTGGTTTTTTTTCGTTGTATTGCCGCGCGCTTAATAGCTCGGTAAAAATTTTTGCGATAGAGCCGGAGGCAAAAAATCTTTCAGCTCTTAAAAATCACATAAAAAATAACAAAATAAAAAAAATTAAGATATTTAAAGGTGTCTTGGCCGGTGAGACGGGCAAAAGGCATTTGGAGATTTCAGACGACAGCCACAATCATAGTATTACTTATTCTGAAAGCGAGAAGAAAATTGTTTTAGTGGAGTCTGTTTCTTTCAGTGATTTTTGTAAATTTAATAAAATCAAGATAGTTGATTTGTTTAAAATTGATGTTGAGGGAGCCGAGTATGAAATTTTTGAAAATATTAAAGAAAGTGATTTGTCTATAGTAAAATTTATAATTTTAGAGTATCATAATGGTAATAAGCGCAAAATGATAGAGCGAAAATTACGGCAAAATGGATTTGGAGTTCAAATATTTCCATCTAAATTTGATAAAACAATGGGTTTTTTGTGGGCAAAAAATAAAAGATGGAATAATTTATTCTAATATATGGGCATTGAAGGAAACCAAAAAGCGTGGATCGTCGCCGTTGATATGGGCTATGGCCATCAGCGCGCGGCCAATCCTTTGCGCGGTCTGTCGCCAACGGGAAAAGTTATAACCGCGAATAATTATAAGGGCATTCCAAAAAAAGATTATAGGATTTGGCATGAGTCTGAATTTTTGTACAGTTTGATTTCAAGGCTGTCAAATCTGCCGCTGTTGGGGAAATATATATTCAACGCGTATGACAAGCTTCAAAGCATTGAAGATTTTTATCCTCGGCGGGACATGTCTAGATCAAACGCGCAGGTAAGGCAAATTTACGCTTTAATCAAACGCGGCTGGGGGAAAGATCTTATTGATTATCTTGGCACAGAAGATATCCCGCTAATCACCTCTTTTTTTGTAACGGCGTTCATGGCCGAAGAGCATGGATTTAAAAATGAGATTTATTGCATCATTTGTGACGCTGATATCAGTAGAGCCTGGGTTGCTAAAAATCCGCAAAAGAGCAGGATTAAATATTTCGCGCCTTGTCGCAGAGTCGTGGAGAGGCTGAAGCTGTATGGCGTCAAAGAGCAAAATATTTTTTTGACAGGCTTTCCATTGCCGTTGGAAAATATTGGCGGTTCTAATCTCAAGGTATTGAAAACGGATTTGGCCGAGCGCATTCATAACCTGGACCCGGAGAAGCGCTATCATCAGAAATATCAGCATACTATCTCCGCGTTTTTAAAAGATGCGAATAAAGATGACGCGATTGAGCATCCGCTGACATTGACTTTTGCGGTGGGCGGAGCCGGCGCTCAAAAAAAATTAGCGAGGAATATATTATATAGCTTGCGCAAAAAACTTCTCAAACAAGATTTGAATCTCAATTTAATCGCAGGCACGCGAAACGATGTTTATGTATATTTTAGAGACGAAATTAGCAGGGCCGGCTTGACCAAAATGTTGGGAAATAATATAAAAATTATTTTTGCCGTTGAAAAAGAAGATTATTTTGACGAGTTTAATCAAGTTTTACGGACAACTGATATTTTTTGGACAAAACCAAGCGAACTGGTGTTTTATTCAGCTTTGGGCGTGCCAATTATTATCGCGCCGTCAATCGGCTCGCAAGAGGTTTTTAACAGAACATGGCTTAAAACTATAAACGCCGGCATTTCACAAAATAATCCAAAGTATACTCATGAATGGCTTTTTGATTGGGTTGACAGCGGGTGGCTCGCGGAAGCGGCAATGGCCGGTTTTCTTGACGGTCGTCAATTTGGAGTGGATAATATTATTGACGTTGTGTTCAATGGTGTCAAAGAACCGCACAAGAGTTATCAGTTGTTATAATTATGAATTATGAGTTGGTTTTGGAAATTGAGTCTCTGCTAAACAAAATTTTTATTTTCAGCGAAGAAGATAAGAATGGCATTTTGAATAGGCTGAAAAACGAACCAGAGGCGGACAAAATATCAAAAATAAAAAAAATTCTTGAGGAGACCATAGAGTATCAGGGCAGACTAATTGAAAGAAAAATCTCCGAAAATCCCAGTTTGCTGGAAAAGCTTGAAGATAAGAAAAAAGAACTCATTCGCGAGGCGCTGAATAAATATCAGGCCATGCTCAAAGAAGACGACCGGTCAAAAATTAATACTATTTTAACGCGCATAGATAGCTTATGACAACCGAAGACAAGCAGGCGTTGGAGCAAGTTGTCGAGCGTTATCGACCGACAATTGGAGAAAAAGTCAGTGTGCCGGAAGCAAAAGCTCGCGCCGTTGTTTTTGAAATTCCCCAAAGAAGTTGGGTAGAAAATTTACGCCCGGCCGAGCTGCAAAGTTTGAATGCCGAGTTGATTAATTTTTTAGGTCAGGAAATTAGAGACCAAGAGATTAGGAATGAAGCCGAAAAACTTTTGGCTGAAATTTCTGAAATTTTAGAGGGAAAAGAACAAGAGGATTTTTCCGAGTTTTATAATAGAGTAAACAGGATGGCAGAGTCGGCGCGCGTGATTGATTCCATAAACGAGACGCGAACATTGGACGCCAAAGAACAGGCGCAGGTAGTCAGGCGATTAAGGGAGCGAGATTGGGGCAAACTTTTAGGTGAGAATACGGAAGGAATTCCTAATCTGGCTGAAGGTGATCAAGTTATAAATGTTCTGTCTCCGACAGACGAGAAGCTTCAGGTCAAATTTTTAAATGATTTGATTGGAATGTCCGCGAATGACAATCTCATAGAAAAAAGAAGAGATTTTACCGTAGAATATTTTAAAGATGGCTTAAAAAAATTTGGCATTTCGGAAGAAGACGCCAAAAAAATGAATTTGGAGCAAAATTATAAAATGGGTTTTTTTAAAATTTCTAAAGATCAGCTCGCGCCGGAAAAAGTTAATGATTTAATGAATGAAGTTTGTGAAAGAGTGAATCAGGCAATGAAGGAAAAATTGCGGCCGGTAATTAAGCAAAAAATTGAAGAGTGGGGAAATAAGCCCGATTCAAATGAAAAATCTAAGAAGCTTAAAGCGTTAAAAATTTTAATCGAGAATTATCTTGGCGAGAACGGCAAAGGGTATAAGATTAATTTTGGCATTTCAGCCGTGGAAGGCGAGGGCTATGAAAACACGGTATCCGCGGTAAGCCAGGCGATGGAGGCCGCGCGCACCGCGAGTATTTTGGGAGAAGCATACGGAGAAGAATTTAGCGACAAAAGACTGGAGAAAGTTTTTGGAGAGATTGCGGCCATAAGACAAAAGCTAATCAATGAAAAGGTAGAAGATAAAAATGGACAAATTTTTGAGCTTTTTCCAGATGGCGGGGGTTTGAATTTTAAAGTTTTGCGCGATGTCAGAAAGGGTAAGTTTGAAGCGACTGACACGGATCAAGAAAAGCTGGATAATTTAAAGAAATATGTAAAATGTATAAATGTCATAGACGCCGTGAAGCCTTTTGTGCATGAGGAAATTCAAAGTCACGGAAAAGAGGCGGTGGGCAGGCGTTTTGGCGGTTTTGAAGAGACCAAATCGGCTGAAGCTGAAATTATTGCTACATTTGAAAAAGGCGGGTCGGGAGAAAGCGCGAACGACGAAGATAAAGAAGCTTGGGTTAAGGCGGTCAAGGAAGTTAAGGAAATGCTTAGCCGCGACGCGAAAGACAGGCGCTTCACAAGCAGAGAAAAATTTCACAAAGAGGCTTCGCAAATTAAAAATTGCGCCTATGTTTTTTTTGATAAGATAGATGTCGGACCGAATCAGTTGGCAAATGCCGAACATGCCATTCTGGATGCCATGGCCATTAAAGATAAATCAAAACGTTCCAAGGCGATTGAAAAAATAAAAATGACGGCCGGAGACGAAACTACGGAAGAAATGAGGATGTTTAGAGAGCACACGGTACAAGCGTATAAAGAAGTTTTTGGCAAAGAAGAGGCAGATTTTATTCTTGGAGATATAAGCGGCGGAGATGAAATAAATTTGGCGTTAGATTTGGACCGTTTCCCCAAAGAAGAAGTTGATTTGTTTATTCAAAAAGTGCAAAGCAAGGAGAATGTCCGCGCGGTAAATTTATTGGTAAATTCAAATGAAAGGAATTCGGATTCTGAAGCCGGTTCAGATAATAGATTAAAGGAACACTGTATGGCGTTTAAGAAAGGCGAGGACGGCGGTGATTTGGCGAAGGCTGTTTTGGAAAAGGTGGAAGAGCTTGCTTTCGCCCTTAGATTAAGCGAGTCTGATTTAAAGAAAAAGATGAAAGAATTACGATTAGGCAGTATGGTTGTGGTTAATAACGGCGAGGATTTTAAAATAAGATTGGATGGGGTGTCAAAATTGTTTAGTAAAGATGAGGCTTTTGCGTTTATCGGGGCGATTTTGAAGGGTGGAAAAGAAAAGTCATAAAATTTTTATCAACAGGGCGGGGTTGACTCCCCACTTTTTTTGTGCTAATTTATCCGGTCCCCGTGAAAGGAGGGCGGATGTGACCATCAATGGGAACATAGCGGAAGTGCAGGTCAGGGGGTTTCGGTGGAACAGCAGAGACAAGTGTCTTTTGTGTCTTGTCCAGCTGGCCACCAGCGGCGAGGTTCCCGAACTCATGCGGGATGTCTCGTACTGGCGCGCGTTGTTGGCGCGGTCCAGGTCGTTCATCTACGGCGGTTTTCTCACACTGAAGATCGTGAGAATCCTGGATGTTGAGATGGACGATGATGAGAGGCGGGTATGGGTCTTGTTCAGGGCTGAGGGCTTTGATAGAGACATCAATGCTCCTCGTGCATTACCGCCGCCAACACTGGTTTTCAGGAGGGAGGAGGTATGAGGCGCGCTCGCGATCCGGCTACCGGTCGACGAGCGCTTTTTTTTCTTTGCCGCTTCGCAAATTATCCACATGAAGCGGGCGATAATTTTTGACACGAAATCATAAGTAGTATAAATTTATATCGCTGTGATCTTTCCGGAAGCGGGAAGATTGCCAATGGGGCGTAAACACGAACGCTGTTCAGGCCGTAAGTGCGGCTTTGGATACGTTCTTGAAGATAAATGGGGGAATCCATGCCCGAGGAGCCGATCCATATTTGGGGTTCAGCAGTTGAAATACTGTTTCTCATCTCCGTCGGTCAAATACCGCCGGACGCGCTTAGTGTGATGATCAGCCTTCATCAGAAAGGTCTGATTGGGCAAAGACCGCGATCATTTACCGGAGATCCGTCCTGGGGAATCACCGACAAGGGGATGAGGATCTTGAGGGGCTCTCTCAAGATTGACACTTGCTACTGGCAGAGAAACGAGCAGCTGAATAAGGCGCTGGAGAATCAGAAGAAGGATCCCAAGACCACGGTCATCTTCTGGGCCAGGGAGAGGTAGGCTCATTCACGCCCCACATCTCCGCGCTGATCCGATTCGGACGGCGCGGGGTTCGGTTTTTTGATTGACAGTCAGCGCTGTGTGAATTATAATATTTATCAGTAAATTTATTCCCAGGTAGCTCAGCGGTAGAGCAGTGCGCTGTTAACGCATTTGTCGTGGGTCCGATCCCCACCCTGGGAGCTGACGAAACAAATTTTAAATAATTCAAATAAAAATAGAGTATGGGAAATTTTAACCAAGGCGGCAGAAAATCAGGAGGAAATTTTGGCGGCGGTAAATCATTTGGCGGCGGTGGAAACAGATTTGGCGGAAGAGATGGCGGCAGGCCGACCATGAACAAAGCAACTTGTAGCGACTGCGGCGCTAGTTGCGAGGTTCCTTTTAAGCCAACAGGGGATAGGCCTGTATATTGCAACAGTTGTTTTACGGTGAAAAAAAGCGGTGAAGGAAGGCCGAATAATTTTGGCGTAGATAGACACGAAAAACCTCGTTTTTTTGAGAAAACTGGCGGTAGTAATAACTCCGGAGCGATTACTGATCAGCTTAAAGCGTTAAACGGCAAAATTGATAAGCTTGTAGCAATGCTGACTCCGAAAACCTCGGTAGAAAAAAGTGAAAAGTCGGATGGCGAAAAAATAGTGAAGGCGAAAGTCAAAGGTAAAGCCAAAATTGCTTCAAAAAAAGATTCATCAAAAAAGAAATAATAGAAAAATTAAAACCCCGGCTGAAAGGCCGGGGTTTTAATTTTTTAGGCGTATTTACGCGCGAGCAACATTGATTGCGCGAGGTCCTTTTTCGGACTGCTCAACGTCAAAGCTTACTGCGTCGCCGGATTTCAATTCAGAGAACTGAATTCCTTGCAAACCGGTTTCATGGAAAAAGACATCTTTTGAGCCATCTTCCGGGGTAATGAAACCAAAGTGTTTTTCAGAAATTATGCTTTTTACAACACCTTTCATATTGAGATTGGTTAATAAATAAAATACAACTGTATATCACTGAAGAAAGCCGACTAGTTTTCCAAGGATATTTTTGTTGATTTTCATTATACTACAATTCCCATGGAATGTCAATAAGCTATTTTATTTTTGTTATTTTGTATTCTACTAATTTATTTGCCAGTTTTGCTTGAATTGTGTCGCCGACGCTGTGCCCTATAAGCGCGGCGCCAATCGGTGAGTTGTGCGAAATGATTCCTTTTTGAGGATTGGTTTCAGAAGAACCGAGAAGAAGGTACGTACTTTGTTTTTTGTCGCTCTCAATAGTTACAGTGTGGCCAATTTGGACAGTATTAGTTTGTTTTTGAGGTTCAATAATTACCGCGTTATTTAGTTGGTATTCTATTTTTAAAATTGCGTTATTAATTCCTCTCAAACGCCCTTTGGCCAGCTGATACTCTACATTTTCTGAAAAGTCTCCAAGTTCCGCGAGCCTTTTTACTTCTTCCACCGCCTGCGGATGGCTGACATTTTTTAGCTTTTTAAGTTTTTGCTCAAGCTCGTTAAATTTATCCTTTGTCATGAGAGGATCCGGTTTAAGTTGACTGAATTTCCCCGGCTTTCTTTTTGGAACACGCATGTTAGACATAATAGCATGCTTTTTATTTTTTGGCACTTTTTTGTCGGTATCCCTTGCTTGATTGGTAGAAAAATGCTAGAATTAATAAGTAAAGTTTTATTATAATATTTTTATGAAAAAATTATATATATTTCTAGGACTGGCCGTATTGGTTATATTTATTTTTTGGCTCATTTTTAAAGATAAAAATCCCGTAATTCCGACCAATCAAGAAAGCGTTCCCGTGGGGGAGACTTCTACGACGACACTTACAACAACCGACAGCGCGACAACGACCAGCTCGTCCACTGATAAATTAACTTTGCCGCCAAAGACCGGTAGCGTAAAGCCTGTAGCCAGTCCATTATCGGCTACTCAAAAATATTTGGATGCTTTAAAGATATACAAATCATCAGGATATTATTTCCAGTTTGTTTCATGTCACGGATTGCCCGGCTCGCAAACATTGAAGAAGGGTAAAAAATTCATGCTTGATAATCGTGATAATGTGTCAAGAAAGATTGCGATTGTCGGTGGTCAAAGTTTTAAAATCGCGCCATATAATTACGCGATCGCCACCGCCCCTTCTACCGTGGGCGTTCACTATATAACTTGCGACGGCGGGGGAGCAGCTTCCATAAAAGTCCAGCCGTAAAATTCCAACACATCCTAAAAACAGCTTTTCTCCAAAGGCTGTTTTTGTTCCCAGCATTTGCCAACTCGGCGTTTTTTTAGTAGAATATTGGCACTATGCGAGGCGAAGGCAGTCACAACGAGACACGGGTTTATTCAGAAATTCTTAATTCAGAAGAGAATAAATTGAAGTATAAAAAAAGACTAGACGAGGCCCTGAAGCTAGCCCAAGATTATCATGGAACGGAATCGGAATATAAGGCCTTCATAGAAAATTTGGATGGCCTAGAAAAATGGTTGGCTGAAATTTTTGACACTGAAAAAGGCATGAAACTGCCAGCTGAAATAGAAGAACAGATTATTAAATCATGGCAATATCCACAAAGCAAATTAAAAATTGATGATGTTTTAGACATTGGTGCTAATAGTTTGAATGAAGTGGTCAGCAAAACGCTAAAGGAAAAGAAAGAAGAAGAGTCCGCTATTTGCACCGTGGACTTGGGTGGAATCATTCTTCCGCCGGATAGCAAACCCATTCCGAAAGGTAACGGAGAAGGAGAGCTCAAAGAGATTAAGTTCCAAGATAGAATTCAAGAGCTAGTAACTGAACTTGTTGCAAATGGCATTTTCACAGACGATATTATTCTCGCCAAAGGCCAGGTGAGTGATCGGATGATGAGAAAATTGTCGTATGTTATAGTTGAAATTCCCAAACTTGGCAGGGAAGTTTTAGTTTGCGATCAAGTGGGAGAAGTCACCTTTGTAATTTATGGAATTCTTGATAGAAAAATGCTCCTCTCCATGGGCAAAGAAGAGCTGCAAGAGAAGTTTGGCGCCCGAGTTATTAAGGTTGTTTATCGCGATCCCGGACAATGGAAAGGTGAAGTGCTTGGAAATCTATTAAAGGATGTAGATGTAAACGCTTTGGAGAAAATTAATGTTAAAGAGTTAGAAGGATTGAGGACTGAAATTTTGAAAGTCAAGCCAACGCCAGAATCCTGGGTAGAGATGAAGACAAGAGAAAAATTAGCTTTTAAAATTGCAGGATTAGGCCTTAGTGCCATTGTTAGAAAATTTGATGTAATAGGCCATCCAGCAGGAAACCAAGAAATTCATTTAGAACTTGGAAAAAAAATATATGGCGAAGGTCATGAATGTTTAGAAATTATTAATAAGGATAAAGTGAAAGCTGAAATTCTAAAAGTTAAACCATCCTTGGATAGTTGGAATATGATGAAGACAAATGAAAAACTTGAATTCAAGGTGGCGGGTCTTGGCCTTATTGGAATAGCGCGTATTTTTGGATTAGAAGATAATCCAATATCTAAACATGCAGTACATATCGAGCTGGGGAAGAAGATATATAATGCATAGGGTTGCCAAGCGCGTCATTTTTTATTAGAATACTTGCACTATGTCCATTAGCATTGAAGATGTAAAAAAGATCGCCCAACTTGCGAGAATTAAATTAACTTCGGAAGAAGAACGGCGCCACGCCGAAACAATTTCGGCGGTTTTGGATTATATGAAAATTTTGAACGAAGTTGACACAAAAGGCGTAAAGCAAACCTCGCAGGTAACAGGTTTGGAGGATGTCGTCAGAGAAGACGCGCCGAGGGATTGCGAATTTAAAAAAGAAATTATCGAGCAGATGCCGGCTGTGCGCGAGAACGAACTCGTTGTGCCGGGAGTTTTTGAAAACGCGGAAGAGGAATTATAGCATTATGAATCTAAACGAACTCACAATTAAACAGGCGCAAGAGGGTTTGCAAAAAGGCAAATTTTCTTCGGTTGAAATTACACAGGCCTGCTTAAAAAAAATCAAAGA
>JBBTQE010000032.1:0-14897 GCA_038065775.1 Patescibacteria group bacterium | reverse complement strand
CGTTGTATAAGGGTCTGACAATCAACGCGACCGCGAACACAATATCGGTTGGGTCCAACGTGAATCAATACGACTTGGTTCTTTCCAAAAATTTAATATTTTCCAACACCTCGGTTTTAAATTCTATTTCTTTCACCACAAATACTTTATTGGAGTCGCTTGCCGGTGATTATTCTGAATCAAAGGCCTTTATTTTAAACGCGCCCAATTTTAGTTCCACTGACGCTGATAGATATATTTTATCGTTAAGAGCAAATAACAATTCCGTATTTTCCGTATCCGCGAATGGCGATGTTATTACCAAAGGTTCAATTTTTGGGGCGTCGCTTACTTTGGGCACGTCAACTAATCCGGGCGACTTAGCTGAAAGAGTTGATATCGCAATTGATGACAGTGTTGAGCCGGGCGATGTTATGGTTATAGATCAAAACGCGCCGGACACATACCGAAGAAGCGGTCAGTCGCACGAGCAGTCGGTTGCCGGAATAATTTCCACAAACCCGACAATCATAGTTGGCAATGGCAAAACCGATTATACTGCCGTTTTGGCTATGGTAGGCCGCGTTCCGGTTAAAGTTTCAAATGAAAACGGAGATATCCAAAGAGGCGACTTGCTGATTACGGCCTCGGCCCCGGGTTACGCGATGAAATACGACCCGGCCAAAGATAATAAAAATAAAATGGTCGCCGTGATTGGTGTGGCTTTGGAGCCGCTTTCGGAGACGACCGGAAAAATTTTGTCTTTAATAAGAACCGGCTGGATTTATAACAGAGATCAAACCATAAATACGATTCGGAATGATATTCAACAAATCGCCTCGGCGCAGGCTATCAGCTTGGATCCAAACAATTCGCCGCAAAATCTAGGGGTGGTTGAAAGCCCAAGCACGGGTGGTTTGGTTTTTGTAAATGGCTATCTTGATATCCAAAATAATTCTATTATAAACGTTGCGAGTATAGCCGGAGTAGATGGCAAATGGAGAATCGATCAGGACGGCAGTCTTATAACAAAAGTTCAGACAAGCGACGGCGAAAAAGAAATTTACGCGATGCAGTCGCAGTCAATGGAAGTGGTGTTCTCCAGTTCATCGCAATTGATGAATGGCGAAGCGGTTGTTGAATTTAACACCTCAACCAGAGAGATGATTGATGCGGAGGAGCCGATGAAGATTAGCGTAACCCTCACTTCTGACAGCGGAAACGGAATATTTGTCGCAAGCAAAAGCGCGAGCGGATTTGTCGTGAAAGAATTAAACGGCGGAACAGGCGGCGCGACATTTGATTGGATAATTGTGGCGAGCAGAAAACAGACGCAAGAGACCGCCGAACCAAGCGTCCAACAGCCAATTCAGCCGGTGGTTTCTTCGGTCGAACCTGCGCCGCCGGCTAACCAACCAGTAGAACCGACCCCGCAATCTGAAGCGCCGGCGGTTTTGTCCGCGACCTCAAGCGATGCCGTGATTGAAGCGCCCGTCAGCATTCCGGCCGAGACAGTTTCGGAAACGGCTCCTGCCACGGAGGTGGCAACTTCAACGCTTTAAAAATATCTTGTGGATAACTCATTAAGTATGAGTTATTTTTTATTTGCCTTTATGGTGGAGTTAGCCAAAAAAAGCCGGTTTAGCCAAAAACTTGCAAAGGTGATATAATGTATTTTGTCGGGTTAAAAATACTATATATTGTGGTCAAAATTTATTTTCACTACAATAAGTAGTACTCGCTGTATTTATTTTTTTATTATGCATACGACATTGGCGACAAAGACTTTCGTAATTGATAGTGATTTTAAATATAATGAAAATGGCTTGAGGTTTGATCGCCACTATACAAAAGAGGGCGGCAGTCCTTTTGATATGTTCAAATACGAAGTTCGCTCTTCCGTTATTAAAGAGCCAAATGGAAAAGTTGTCTTTGAAATGAAAGAAGTTGAAGTCCCGGAAACATGGTCGCAAGTCGCGACTGATATTTTGGCGCAAAAATATTTTAGAAAAGCAGGTGTTCCGCAGTACGATGCTGACGGAAAGGCAAAAATAAACGCCGATGGCGTTGTTTTGCTTGGGCCTGAAAAAAGCATGAAGCAGGTTGCTCATCGTTTGGCCGGAACTTGGAGATATTGGGGAGAGAAATATGGATATTTTTTCAGCCAAGAGGACGCGCGGATTTTTTATGATGAGCTTGTTTACATGTTGATTGCGCAAATGGTCGCGCCGAATTCACCGCAATGGTTTAACACTGGTTTGTATTGGGCATATGGAATAAACGGCCCGGCGCAGGGGCATTATTTCGCCGATCCAGTAACCGGTGAAATTCAATTATCCGAAGACGCCTATACTCATCCGCAGCCACACGCGTGCGGTCGTTATGACACAAAACTTTTTACCGAAGAAGGCGTTTTAAATTTAGGCGATGTTGTTGGAGATAGTAAAGTTGGAATAAAAATTTTTGATGGAGAAAAATTCATAAAAATTTTAGCTGTAAAAAATAATGGAACAAAAAAATTATTTAGAGCCACATTAAAAAATGGAAATTATTTTGAATTCACTGACGATCATTTGGTTTTGACTTCAGAAAAGCGATTAGGTGAAGGGGGTAAATACGATTGGCTGGAATTGCGTGGAATTTTAGGTAATAAGGTGCAACAAGTGGCGTTGGAATATAGCGCGAAAAATAATGACGCGGACGATCTCTCTGTCGCAAAAGCGGAGTTGGCCGGCTTTGTGGTTGGAGACGGGTATTATGGAAAATACGGGAGAAACGGCAAGACGACTCTTTTTGGTGTTATCACAATTAATGATGATGAGTATGCAAGAGTCGCAGAAATTTTCACAAAAGTTTTTGGCAGATATTTAACCGTTGTCAAAAAAAATATAAGTGAAACCTATAGGGTTGTAAAATTAGATTCTAAGGATGTTGATGATTATGTAAATTTGTATGAATTAAAAAATAAATCATTAACAGAAAAAGTTCCGGATATAATAATGCAAGGAAGCAAGGCGGAGAAAACCGCATTTTTACGGGGATTATTCCAAGCAGATGGATGTGTTAGAAATAGACATAGCGACGAACGCAACTGCGGCGATGTTGTACTCACTTCAATTTCGGAAGAGTTAATGCATGGCGTTCAGGTTCTCTTGTTGGAGCTGGGTATTTATTCAAATTTAAGTCAAAATTCTGAAAAGCGTCCGGACAGAAAACAAAGTTATCAGCTTTCAATATCATATGAATCTGAAAGAAAAAAGTATGCCGAGATCATCGGATTTGTTTCCATGGATAAAAATGAAAAACTTGTTAAATTGAATGAAGAAGTGAAGGGAAAAGAGAAGTGCGTGTTGTCTGAAGAAACTGTAATGTCAGTTGATTATATTGGCGAAGAAGAAGTTTTTGATATTCAAACCGAATCTGGAAAATTTTGCGCCAATGGAGTTGTTGTTCATAATTGCTTCATCCAATCTGTCAGAGATGATTTGGTAAATGAAGGCGGAATAATGGATCTTTGGGTGCGCGAAGCGCGATTGTTTAAATACGGAAGCGGAACCGGCACGAATTTTTCCAGTTTACGCGGGCAGGGAGAAAAATTATCCGGCGGCGGCACATCATCGGGTCTTATGAGCTGGTTAAAAATAGGCGACAGGGCCGCCGGGGCGATAAAATCCGGTGGCACGACTCGCCGCGCCGCGAAGATGGTTATTTTAAATGTGGATCATCCCGATATTGAAGATTTTATTGATTGGAAAGTAAACGAAGAAAAAAAAGTGGCGGCTCTTATCGCGGCCGGATATGATTCAGCATACGAAGGCGAGGCCTATCAAACTGTTTCAGGTCAAAATTCAAACAATTCAGTTAGAATCAGCCAGGAATTTTTGGAAGCGGTTGAAAATGACGCTGACTGGAATCTGGTTAGCAGGACTAAAAAGGAAACAATAAAAACATTAAAAGCGAAAAAACTTTGGGAAAAAATTGCCTATGCGGCTTGGGCTTGCGCCGATCCCGGCGTCCAGTTTGACACCAATATCAACGACTGGCACACCTGTCCGCAATCCGGCAGAATTAATGCTTCAAATCCATGCGCGGAATACATGTTCCTTGATGACACTGCCTGCAATTTGGCGTCAATAAACCTCGGGCATTATTATGATACGGAAAAATTCTTTTTTGATATTGAAGGCTTTAAATATACGACTCGGGTTTGGACCGTAGTTTTGGAAATCAGTATTTTAATGGCGCAATTTCCGAGCAAAGAGATCGCGCAGAACAGTTATTTGTTTCGCACGCTCGGTTTGGGCTATGCCAATATTGGCAGTGTGCTTATGACCGCCGGAATTCCTTACGATTCGCCGGAAGCAATGGGTTTTGCCGGCGCGGTGACAGCGCTTATGACCGCGGAATCATATTCAACATCAGCGGAAATGGCCAGCTTTTTGGGGACTTTTGCCGGATACGAGAAGAATAAAGAAGATATGTTGCGTGTGATGCGAAATCACAGGCGCGCCACTTACGGAATTTGCGAGGAGAAATGCGAGAATTTAACAGTGAAGCCGACCGGCTTAAATCCTGAAAATACGCCCGCGTATTTATTAACCGCCGCGCAAGAGAGTTGGGACAAAACATTGGAACTTGGCAATGAATTTGGTTTTAGAAACGCGCAAGTAACTTTGCTTGCTCCGACCGGCACGATTGCTTTGCTGATGGATTGCGCCACAACCGGCGTTGAACCGGATTTCTCGCTCGTGAAATTCAAAAAATTGGCCGGTGGCGGATATTTCAAAATCGTGAACGAATCAATGCCGGTCGCGTTAAGAGTGCTGGGCTACACTGAAACGCAGATAGATGACACTATCAATTATTTGCGCGGCCACGCGACATTGAAAAACGCTCCTGAAATTAATCATGATATTTTAAGAGACAGAGGTTTTACCGTGGATGATTTAGACAAGATTGAAAAATCTTTAGCAATGGTATTTGAACTCCAATTCGCGTTTAATGTTTGGACTTTGGGCGAAGAATGTATGGCTCGTCTTAGTTTCACCAGTGAGCAGTATAATGACGCGAATTTTAATTTGTTGTCAGCGCTTGGATTCACGTCCGAGCAGATTTCCGCCGCGAATGAGTTTGTTTGTGGAGCTATGACCATTGAAGACGCGCCGCATCTGCGCAAAGAGCATTATGCCGTGTTTGATACCGCGAATAAAAATGGCAGGAAAGGCCAGCGCTATATTCATTATTTAGGTCACATAAGAATGATGGCCGCGGTTCAGCCGTTTTTGTCCGGCGCAATTTCAAAAACAATTAACATGCCGAACGAGGCGACTCTTGATGATGTAAAAACCGCTTATGTGGCTTCTTGGAAGTTGGGTTTGAAAGCAATCGCGCTTTATCGCGACGGGTGCAAGCTTTCCCAGCCGCTTTCTTCAAAATCCAAGAGCGACAAAAAAGAAGACGCGAAAGTTGAAGAAAATAAAATTGGAAAAGTTGAAAATGTTAAAGCGGAAAATGTTGAGGCGAAGACTGTGGAAGTGGCGATTGAAAAAGTTCGGGAAATCACAAAAAAATATTTGCTGACATCCAAGGGCGAGCAAGTTGTGAATCAGGAGGTTTCGGAAGAAAACGCGATGATAAAATATGCTCATGACGGCAGTATACAGGGCAGTAAAATTTATGTTCATGGCGAACAGCGCAAGTTGCCGTATAAGAGAAGCGGGCTTACGATAAAAACCAAGATCAGCGGGCAGGCCGTGTTTTTGCGCACAGGCGAATATCCGGATGGAAAACTTGGTGAGATATTTATTGATATGCACAAAGAAGGCGCGGCCTTCAGAAGCATGCTGAATTTGTTTGCGATTGCCATCTCTACCGGATTGCAATATGGCGTGCCTTTGCATGAGTATGTTGATAAGTTTACATTTACCCGCTTTGAACCAAGCGGAATGACGGATCATCCGAATATAAAATTCTGCACGTCAATAATTGATTTTATTTTTCGTGTTTTGGGCATGGAATATCAGGGTCGCACGGATTTTGTGCAGGTGAAACCAACCGGCATCCAAAAGAATCGGGCCGAACAGATAGCGCGAATAGAAGCCATATTAAGCGGACAGGCGGCAATGCCTTTGGGCGATAAAGTTGAAACGAAAATAACGCAAGCAACTTTGCCGAATATGCCGAAAGTGGAAATGGCGATTGATGCGAATGTCGCGGGGATTGATCAACAACTTTCCGGAATGATGGGCGACGCTCCGCCATGTCCGACTTGTGGGCATATTACGATTAGAAATGGGAGTTGCTATAAATGTTTGAATTGCGGGAGCACGACCGGGTGCAGTTAAATATTTTTCATAATATGACAGATAAAAAAAGAGGCAATGGAAGCGGCGGTGAAGAATCCGGCAGACCAGAAGTGAAAGGCGCCGCAAAAAAATTTGATGCGCCTGAAGTGGGGGAAATTAAAGCGCCAAAAAGTTTAGCTGTGGCAAATGAATCGCTGGCAGGCGTGGCTGAAACAGAAAAAGTTAATGAGTTGTGGCAAAAAATTTTAGAAGCAAAGTGGGTGGAGCCAGAAAAGGCTCGTGAATATTTTAGCAACCGAACAAAAGAAGAAATCGCGGATGCGACGGGAGTAGTGGGTGAAATTTTACGAGATAAAAGCGTGGATGTGGCAATGCAGTTAAAAATGCCGGCAAATCATTATGATTTTATAACGGAACGTATAATTGCGGCCAGAGAAAGAATTGGGTCCATGCTTCCTTTTCCAGACAATAGATTGACCGCGCAAATTGGCATCCTTCCCGATCCCGATTACATTAATTTGTCTTTAAAAACAAAAAGATACTTTTCTCATGAGGGCAGAAGCGCAATTTTTACTTGGATGGCTAATTTGCCGAAAGAAGTTGTTGGTAAATTATATCAATATTTGCAAACAGTTAAAGAAGAGGCGGACGAGGAATTACCATTAACCGTTTCGGATGTTATTGTTGGAATCTGCGCTGTAACCGGGCGCGCTGATGTTGGAGAGGCATGGATGCATGGGTGGCCTAAAGGAGAGCGGTTAGACAAGATGAAAACTCAAAAAGTGCCTAATGAGCAAGCAATGGGAAAATTGGAGGAAAACATTGGAATAAAAAGGGCGGAAAATTTGCAAAAGGAAATAGAAAAATCAGAAGCTGTAGTTCGCGAGTATGTTAATATTGTATTTGGGGGGGATATAAACAGAGCGATCCGCAGTCTAGAAAGTAAGAACAGCTTTGGCAATCGAGGCAAGGGAATAGGAGAGGCGATAGAATTTTTGGCCAGAGCGGAAAAAAATATACGTTTAGCGATTGCAGACGAAAATTTGCAAAATCCACAGAGTGATCAAAGCCAAGAGAATTATCGGAAAACTATAATAAACAGTCTGGGTGGGCTGGATCGTGAATTTGCGTTGATTAGGAATCGGCTGGAAGCCGTCGGGCTGGCGAAGAAGGGGCCCACAATGCAAAAGGAAGCGGCGGAATTGAAAAAAATCAATCATGAGTATATTGAGTACATGGCAGAACTTTACGCTTATTTTTTCAAACGAGGAAAATATCTGCCGTCTGATTTTTGAGCTGGTTTTTAAAGAATGTGTATTTTTATGATTGAAACTGAAAAAGGACTGGAAAAAATATTCGGTAGAAATTCTTTTGAAGGACAAGAGGCGGGGTTTGAATCTCGCGAAGATAAAGAAGAGCAGGAGGCAAAAAAAGCGGCCGTGCGCGAACGCGCCGAGCAGATGATCAAGGAAACGCAGAGCGCCAAGAAAATGATGCAAAATATAATAGCGAACATGCAACAGGTGATGAAGGCTGTCCAGCAAATTCGTAAGCAGTTGCAAATTGGAGATGAGGGCGCGATTCCTTCCGTGGCGCGCGATCAGAAAATAGTTGAGAGTTTGAAGAAAAAATTGATGGATTATCGGAGCCAGATGGAAGATTTGCGTCTAGCTCTTTTAGTTGAAGAAAAAGCTGAATTGAAAAAGGAAAATCCATCAGCCAATGAAAGTGAAATTGAAAAAATGGCTCAAGAAAAAGTTGAAGAAATGATGAAAAAGTTAGTATGAAAATTTATACCAAAACCGGCGATGAAGGCGATACATCTCTGCTTGGCGGAAAAAGAATAAGCAAATGTTGTATTGAAATGCGTGTGATTGGGGAAACAGACGAACTGAATGCCTCGTTGGGTTTAGTTGTTTCAGAGTTAGAACGAGGCGATCTCAAAAATTTTATTCTGGAAATTCAAAAGAATTTATTCAAGGCTGGTTCGGAAATTGCTTCCTTGCAAACGGATTTACAAAATATTGAAAAAATTGGGCAAGAAAAAATTACCGAGTTGGAAAAAATGATTGATAAACTCTGCACCGAACTTCCTGAACTCAAAAATTTTGTTTTACCCGGGGGATGCAGAGCTGGCGCGCTTTTGCATCAGACGCGCGCGATTTGCCGTCGAGCGGAACGCGAATTGGTCGCATTTGGAAAATCTGCGCAAATCCGTCCAGAACTTTATGCGTATTTTAATCGCCTAAGTGATTTTTTTTTCACCGCCGCGAGATGGATTAATTTCAGGGCAAGGCAAGAAGAGATGAAAGCCTAGAGTTTAAAAAACAGCTCTAACGTAATATCGGAGCTGTTTTTTTGTGGTCCAGGTGGGAGTCGGACCCACATGCCTTTCGGCGCAGCATTTTAAGTGCTGTGCGTATACCAGTTCCGCCACTGGACCATTATAAGTTTTTTGCTAAACCAGTTTTTTTATTTCTGCCTCTATGAGTCGGTTGCAAGCTGTGACAATTCGGACAAAGAATTTGTAGATTATCTAAACGATTGTCGTATCTATCGCCGTTAATATGGTCAAGCTCGAGGGGCACTCTTCCATCATTTGATTTTTTTGCCCAACCGCACATTTCACAAAACGGTTTTTTTAATCCGGCCGCAAATAACCTTCGTTTTAATTTATAACTTTGATAGTAGTTATTCCTTGTAAGCAATTCTTGAAGAGTTGTTCTAAACACCCCGATTCCTCGCATTCCTTTATTCCACCCTATTCCCCTAAAATGGGAAGTGTCCACTTTGTAAATTTTCAAAAATTTTTTTATCTGCGCGTAATTTCCGCCAGCTTCTATTAGGCCCAAGGCTTTAATCACTTGTCTCACACTCGTTGATTCTCCCGCCGCTTTTCTTAGTTGTTCTTCTGTCCATGATTTTTTCTTTGTCATATGGACAGAATTATACCATAAAGGCAGAAGCTGCGCAATGTGGATACTTCATGCGTCTACCAAAATTATAATGTTTTTCAATTTCTTGTAAGATACTACCACATTATTTTTCAGAATTCAAGTCCAAGGACTTGAGTAATTGCGTCAGGCCTCGTCCCGCTAAGCGCGGACTCATTCCCAGTAATTAACAGGAGTGAAAAAGGCGCAAAATTATGCTATAATATCATCATGAAGTTTAGGAGGAGGACAAAAGGTTTCACCCTCATTGAAGTTTTGGTCGCGACCGGAGTGTTTTTGTTATTCGCGCTTGGAATCTATAGCGGTATTAGCATAGTTTTTAAGGTGGTGTATTCTTCACGATTACGAATTTTAGAAACCGCCCTTATCAACGAACAGCTTGAGATCGCGCGCAATCTTCCATTTGAAAGCGTTGGCATAATAAACGGCGTCCCCAACGGCGTCCTGCCAAACAGCACCACCACGGTTCGCAATGGCGTAACTTTCACGCTCGTGACAACGATTAGAAATATAGACGATCCTTTTGATGGCACAATCACCTCTACGCCCGCCGACACTTCTCCGGCTGATTATAAACTCATTGAAATTTCCGTGATTTGCCAAAATTGCCCACAGCAAACGCCGGTTATTTTAAGCACAAGAGTCGCTCCCAAATCGCTTGAAGGCGCGAGTCAAAATGGCTCGCTGTTCATTCATGTTTTTGACGTAAACGGTTTTGATGTCGTCGGCGCGGCGGTAAATGTTACCAACACCGCTTCAAGTTCGTTGATTGTAATTAATGACACAACCGACAACAGCGGCATGGTTCAAATAATTGATACCCCGACTGGAACTCAAAGCTATCACATACGGGTTAGTAAATCCGGCTACTCAAGCGATTACACGGTTTCTTCCACGGCGTCAGTTCCAAATCCGATCAAGCCGCCATCAAATATTGTAAGTCAAATGGTTACTGAAATAAGTTTTCAAATTGATCAGCTCACAAATCTTAATTTAAGCACGGTAAATCAAAGTTGCGCCGCTCTTGCGAGCGTCCCATTTTCAGTCCATGGAGAAAAAATCATCGGCGCCAGCCCGCAAGTCTATAAATACTCAAATGACATCACCACGAACGGCAGTGGCAATTATGCTTTTTCAAATTTGGAATGGGATAAATATCACCTCACGGTTTCCGGAACCACATACGACATCGCCGGTTCAATCCCAATGCTTCCAATTGACATGACCCCGGGCCTCACACAAAACGCGACATTAGTTATGGCTAACAAGAATGGCAATTCGCTTTTGGCGCAAGTTAAAGACGCCGGAACAGGCCTTCCGCTTTCAAACGCCACAGTCAGATTATATGACTCACCGAGTTATGACCAGTCGGTTTTAACCGGCGTCGGGTATTTGCGGCAGACAGATTGGTCCGGCGGAAGCGGACAGGTAAATTATGTTAATATAACAAAATATTTTAATGAAGACGGGAGCACGGATGATGACTCGCCGGAGGGGGATTTAAAATTAAGAAAATCTGGAAATCAATATCAAACCAGCGGCTGGCTGGAATCATCAACCTTTGATTTCGGAGGCGCTATAAATTATGACAATATCGTTTTTACCCCGGCCTCGCAACCCTCTCAAACCGGAAGCAATCCAATAACTTTTCAAATCGCGACTTCCAACACAACCTCGCCAAGCCAATGGAATTATTATGGCCCTGATGGCGCAACCAGCACTTATTACACCGCCACCAGCACTTTGATAAACAGTGTTCATGATGGCGACAGGTATTTGCGCTACAAGGTTTATTTAAAGACTAGCGACACTTCCTACACCCCGACATTATCCGAAGTTTTTATCACTTACGCGGCCAGTTGCACGCCTCCGGGGCAGGCATATTTTAGCAATGTCCCTTCCGCGACTTATGATATAGAGATTAGCCGCACAGGCTACACAACCAAAACAGACACAATTGATGTAACCACAACGGTTCAGGCAATTTTTAATCTTTCTCCGTCATAGTATGAATAATAAGGGCATAACTTTGTTGGAAATTATTGTGGCGGTTGGAATTTTTGCTCTTATCGCGGGCGCGATTGTTCAGGTTTTTCTTGTTAGCTGGCGTAATAATGCGATAGTTTGGGAACAGTTGGCAACGCAAAATGAAGGCAGAAAAGTTATCCAAGATTTTTCAAAAGAGTTGAGGGAAGCGAGCGATTCAAGCATCGGATCATACGCGATAGAGTCGGCCAGTGGAACACAAATAGTTTTTTTTAGCAATATTGACAGTGATGCTTATAAAGAGAGAATCAGATATTTTGTATCAAGCACAATTTTAAAAAAGGGAATAATCAAGCCGAGTGGCTCGCCGCTTGCTTACTCGTCCTCAACCGAAACCGTAATCGATGTCGCGCATGATATGGCCAATGGCACAAGTTCCGTATTTTTTTATTATGATAAAAATTTTACCGGTTCACAAACCCCGCTATCATCGCCGATTGATGTCGCCTCAATAAGAGTCGTGCGAATTATCCTAAAACTTGAAGAGGATCCGAATTTATCGCCGACTCCTTTTTATATAGAATCAAAGGTGATGATCCGAAACCTTAAGGATAATTAAATGTATGTCTTTGTTAAAAAAATTTGTTAATGATAAGAGCGGAAATCTGCTTTTGTTCGCGATTATTTTTGGCACGATCAGCATGACTGTTATTATTGTCGGCGTTGCCGGTTATGGAGTGAGCGAAAACAGAGCGTCAATAAGAAAACACAATCGCGAGCTGGCATTTCAAATCGCAGATGCCGGAGTAAACTATTATCGCTGGCATCTGGCTCATGACAAAACTGATTATTACGACGGCAACGGCACCAGCACCCCCGGGCCGTATGTGCACAATTATACCGACAAGGATGGCAACGTAATCGGTCAGTATTCTTTAGATATCACGGCGCCATCGCTTGGTTCAACCGTTGTTACTATTTCATCAACCGGATGGCTTATTAATCAGCCGGAAAGCAGGAGAACAATAAAAGTGAGAATCGGTTTTCCTTCAATGACCGACTACGCTTTTCTTACAAACAGCGACGCCTGGGTTGGAGATGACGAGGTAATCCACGGAAAATATCATGCAAATGGCGGAATAAGATTTGACGGCACTGCGGATGCGTCTATTACCAGCGCGGTGCCGAGTTATTACTGCCAACCTCTTCATGGCAATGGTTGCAGTAATTCGCTGAAGGATGGAATTTGGGGAAGCGGCGGGCCGACCGGTTATTGGAAATTCCCTGTCCCGGCAAAAGATTTCAGCGCCATCACCGATAATTTGGCGGATATAAAAAATGCCTCGCAAGATGGCGGAATCAGCTTATCTTCATCCGGCGAACAAGGCTGGGCTTTGATTTTTTTAAGCGACGGCACTGTGGGCGCAAGAAAGGTTTTAACGACGAATTGTTATAAAAGCAAAGATGTCGGGGAAAGCAGCTGGGTTGTCCGATGTATTGACGCGGCCACTTATGGAGCCACGACAACCTATTCGATGCCCTCCAATGGATATATATATATTGACGATATGGTTTGGGTTGACGGAACAGTCAACGGCCGGGCAACAGTCGGAACATCGGCGGGGAAATCCATAATAATAAATGGGAATATCAATTATCTGGCGCGAGACGGCAGCCATGTTTTGGGTTTAATCGGCGAACAAAGTGTTTTAATACCGAAAGAGTCGCCTGATGATCTTACGATTGACGCGGCCATGATTGCTCAAAATGGCGCGACCAAACGATATGATTTTTCCGGAGAGGGCGGGGACGACAGAAAAGACAGTTTGAATGTGTATGGCGCCGTTGTTACAAATAAAGTTTGGACATGGAGCTGGGTCAACCAAGGAGGACAGTTGGTTTCGGGATATAACAATACTAATTCCACCTACGACGCGAATTTAACATATAGTCCGCCGCCGGGTTTTCCGGTGGGTTCTGAATACGACTTAATCAGTTGGGAGGAAGTGAATTAGTTTCTCGTTTCGCTTGAAATTAAATATTCCATTTGATATAATTTAGTCATAATTTTAACCGTTTTTTTATATGAAGATAAGAAAATTAGTCATTCCGGTCGCCGGTCTTGGCACCCGTTTTTTGCCGGCAACAAAGGCCCAGCCAAAAGAGATGTTGCCCATCGTGGATAAGCCGATTATTCAGTATGTGGTTGAAGACGCGGTTAAATCCGGCATTACCGATATTATAATGGTAACCGGTCCGAGCAAGCGCGCGGTTGAAGATCATTTCAGCCCGAATTACGAGCTGATCAATTGGTTAAAAAAACAAGGCAAAGAAGAAATGGCGGAGGAGGTCAAAAAAATTGCCGACATGGCCAATTTTATTTTTATCCGCCAAAAAGGTCCTTATGGCAACGGCACTCCGATTTTATGCGCGAAGAATATATTGGGCAATGAACCTTTTGCCGTGATGTGGGGAGATGAGTTTTTTTATGCCCCCAAAAAACCGCAATTAAAACAGCTTTTAGAGACATACGAAAAGTATGGCGATCCGGTTCTGACAGCCTACGAAGTAGACAACGCCGGGACTGAAAAACATGGCATTTTAGACGGGGTGTGGGTGGAGGAAAATGTGTATCAGGTTAAAAATATAGTTGAAAAACCAGGTCCAAAGAATGCCACTTCACGGTTGGCCAGTCTCGGGGGGTTTGTGTTGACTCCGGATATTTTTGAGGCGCTGGAAAAAACCAAGCTAGGGAAAGGCGGCGAACTTTGGCTTGTTGACGCGATTTTCAAACTTTTAAAAAAGAGGCCGATTTATGCGAGGAAAATCGATGGAATATATTATGACACCGGCTCCAAGCTTGGGTATATTCAAGCCAATGTGGATTTTGCGCTACGAGACAATAAATTGAAAGGAGAATTTATAAAATACCTAAAAAGTGTGATATAATGGAATAGTTCTGTCCATTGGCTTATGCTAAAAAAATTACTTCCTGTTTTCTCAATAGCTGTTCTGTTGGCAACCGCCGGTTTTGGTTGCAAGGGTCTCTCCAAAGATCAACAGCAAGCCATGCGACCTGTGACGGTTGAATATTGGACGGTTTTTGACGATGTTGATGCTCTGCAGTCGTTGTTGGCAAAATATCGCGCGGATAGGCCGTATGTTTCCGTAAATTTGCGGCAAATCAGCTCTGAAGAATTTAATTCGCGGCTTTTGGAAGCGCTTGCCGAAGATAAAGGCCCGGACATAATCTCCATAAGAAACAGATGGGTTAAAAATTATCAAAGTAAACTCGCTACGATGCCCGCTTCTGTAAAGGACACTGTAGTCAGAGTGGAAAAAACCACATTGGGCACAAACACGGTTGTAAAATCAAGCGATGTTATTTTACCGACAGCTTTGCAGATTGACAGGGAGTATGTGTCGGCCGTTAAAAACGATGTCATAGTCAACGGAAAAATTTACGGCCTGCCTCTTTCCCTGGACACAATGGCTTTGTACTACAATAAAGATTTATTTGATAAAGCGGGCATACCCGAACCGCCAAAAAATTGGGAAGAATTTCAGTCCGCGGCAAAAAAATTAACCAAATACGACAAAAAAACCGGAAAAATTTTGCAATTCGGGGCCGCGCTTGGAACCGGGAAAAACATAGCCGGCTTTGACGACTTGC
>JBBTQE010000031.1:0-5168 GCA_038065775.1 Patescibacteria group bacterium | reverse complement strand
CGAATTATTACATATTTTCCCAGCATCAGATGCCGGGAATTTGCATACTTCCAATTCCTCAATAAATGATCCTCCTTTTTCTTCACATGCCACTTCCGCATTTGCAGGCGTCTTATTTGTCGGCTCCGAACAGCAAGTATAAGTTAACCACCTAAAAATCAGCCAGCCGCCGATGAGTGCCGCGGCTAAAACCGCGACCACAATTAACCACTTCCATTTTTTAACAAACAATTTCATAGCGAATTTTAAAATTGATAACGCGGTTTAGTGTCCCCACGAGGAATTGAACCTCGATTTCCGGCTTCGGAGGCCAGTGTTCTATCCGTTAAACTATGAGGACGAATGTTCAAATCAATCGCCGAAGCCGTCTTAAAATATTATATAATTTGTATTTTGTGTTATCAATTACAACATCCCAAGTCCCGGGCGTCTGATACGGCTTTCCGCCAAAACCAAGTTTAAATCTGGTTACGCCTGCATACTGATGCTTGCTGTCATACTCATAATCGTCATCCCAAACGGATGTGAGGGATCTCTGTCCGTTCGTTGAAAGAGACGGAGATTTCTCGTCGAGTTTACCCCGCATAGAACTTGCTTTTGTGCGGGGCTCTGAATGACAACGAGGAGCGACTCCGAAAAAATCATACCACTTATGCCCAAGCCGCTTGCCCATTTTGATTCCTTCCCACTGCAATAAATGCGGAGCCATCAAATTTCTGCTTTCATAACTTGAAGCGCCGTATAAATATGTAAAGACATTTCCAAACCCCGCAAAAACACAACACGCAATCGGCTTATTTTCAAAATACGCAATCAGTTGCTTTGTTAAAGGCGACGCCAACACTTTTTCGTAATGCCCCCTGTCGTGCAATTTGAAATCATCCCGCTTCCCCGTCTCACTCATCAGCGACCAAAATATTCCAAAATCTTTTTTCTCATCCGCTCTTATCACTTTTTTTTGCGCGAGATTTATATTATACCTGGTTTTCTGATGCATATTCTTCAAAATTTCCTCTTCGGAGGCGTTCAAATTCAAGACAAGAGTCGCGGACGGATTTATATCTATTAAATGAAGCATTTTTAATTTTGAATCTGCAATTTTGTTTTCCGGTTCTGCGCGCAAAAAAATGCAATTATTATTTTTGAAGTAAGCGAACAAAACTCCATACACTGCCTCCACTTTCATACAATCTTTTTCATTTACCACCGGCCCCTTTGGACAAAACGCGTATATCCACCCAAACAAAACGTTTATATATGCCACCTGCGCCTGCGCCAAAATTCGGCCGCTTTCAACCACGGCCAAACGCTCAACTTTTTTCCCTTCGGATATCAAAATATCGCCCCATTCCCACGATTGCGTGAACGAAGGAAAATTTGAATTCGTTTTTAGCCAATCATTCCATTGGTTTTTGTCGCTGACGGGTTTAATTTCCATAGCTCAAATAATACTCCACGCAAGAAAGAAAATCAACTTTAAAAGGCCGCTCTCGCGGCCTTGTTTTTACTTTTTTTCCGCCTTTTTCATCTCTTCCCATTCTTCATCTTCCTCTTTGGTAGTTTCACTCGGACCCGGCTCCGTCATTTTATATATTTCCTTGCCTGTTTTTGTGTGTTTAAAATATCTTTCGGCCTTGCTTTTCTCCATTTCTTTTTCTGCCTTAATCCGCGCTTGGCGCGCTTTTCCTGCCTCGCTTTGCCCAAACTTTTCCTGTTTTAATTTTTCCTTGACAACCGCCTCGTCCGCTCTCTCCTGCGTCATTGTTGACTGATACAGCTCAAATTTTCCTTCTTCTTGTTTCAAAACGTTTTGATAATTTTTGTAACTTTCCCTCAACCTCCTGCTCCAGGAAGTAATCCCCCATCCCAATTTAAAATTTACAAGCACATCCATTCTGGCCCGCTCATCTGAAACATCAAATTTTTCTTTATAAATTTTGATCAAATCTCTTTCCACTCGCTGGACACGTTCAAATGACCGCTTGCTCATTTCCAAATTTTCATACTTTTGTTTATCCCGAGCGCCGACCGCTTCCGCCCCTCTCAAAACATTCCTATTCGCGACTCGCCTGGCTGGCTTCGCCTCATCAGAAGCCGGCTCCTCTGGCATTTCGCCGCCAAGATCAGAAAAATCAACATCCACCACATTCTCCCGTTTAGCCATGCCACCAAAATCCTTTATTTGCGTTCTGATTTCTTCCGTACGTAATCCTTCCGCGCGCGCATTCTCCGCTTTTAAATCAGCTAATTTTGAACGGCGCAAATTCGCGGAAACTTCATTACCGCCTTGATGCAGGGCTTGTAAATTTTTAAGCCGTCCGCCCAAAACCGAACCGAGATTTTTTTCTGTTTCCTGTTCTCTAATTTTCCGTCCCGCATCTGCCAAGGCGTTGCCAAGCTCTGCCCCGGTTTTAAAACTTGATGTCGCTCGCCTTCTCCCCTTTTGAGCTTCTGCAATATCAGCAAGAACTCCTGTTTGAGCGAACAATCTTTCTTCGGTTTCATTTAATTCACGCGGCGCTTCCGGCCTGGGGTGTCGCGCCCCCAACTCTTCTGCTTCTTCCAACAACTTTCCGCGAGATACTGGCGCTTTGAAATCTGGCCGTAAAGACGGCCTTGTTTCAATTGTGGTTTTTCTTGGCATATTTATTTATTATGATAATATTACCATTCTACCACATCTTATTTTTTTTTCAAAATTTAAAACGACAACGCCCACCCGAAAGTGAGCGTATGCCTCTGCTACCGGCTCTTGACAAGACGGATTTGTCGTCCATCTCGTCTAACGAGCACTACTTCTCGTTCTGCCCTGAGCTGTTGATCGCCATTCACCCAGAAACTGGCAATCGCGCTTCCATATTCGGGGTGACCTGGCTCATCCACAGTGAGCGCGCCGAGCACGCCCAGCACCTGCCAAGACGTGCCATCAAGTATGATTTGGGCGACATCCGCGAAAATCCTCGCGCGGATATCTTGCCTAGCCGCGGCTGTTTCCGGCCTCCTAAACAAGATAAACAGTCCGCCCTCGGCATCCTCCCGACTGGCCGCCACAAAGCAGAACATTTCTGCCAGCGCGTCCAGGTTCAGTACTGACATTGGTTGCGCCGGCATGACCACCCTCCTTTCTTCTCTGGCCTGCAGAGAACGGGTTAATTTAACAAATAAAAACTCGCCTGTCAATAATCAAAGTGGATAACATTTTAAACAAAATTCAGCAATTTTCCCCCAACCCTTGCCAAAATCAATTAATTAGTATATAATATCAACGATAAATTAAGCCAAATCTCATTTATTTTATTAACATATACTAAACACCAATATGGGTTTACCAGGGCACAGACGAACATCTTCTGATAAACGCCGCCGAGCGGCTCATTTCGCTTTAGACGAGATGAACTTTACCGCCTGCCAGAAATGCAAAAAACCGCTGATGCCGCACAGAGCGTGCGCGTTCTGCGGAACTTACAAGGGCAAACAAGTTTTAAACGTTGGAAAAAGAACGGCTCGAGCCGGAAGAAAAACAAAAACTAAATAATAGGATTATGTCCAATCGCCATTTAGCTAGAAGCATCGCCATGCAGGCTCTATTTGAATGGGATTTTAGAGGGCAGCCCGCAAACGACCTTCCAAATATAATCACTCGCGACCTTGAAGAATTCGGTCCGGGTCTTGATGAAACCGAATTCGCGGAACAAATCATTGAAGGCGTCATAAAAAATCTAAAAGAGACAGACGCGCTGATTGCAAAATTCGCCCCTCAATGGCCGATTGAACAAATCACGATTATTGACAGAAATATCTTACGCATCGGAATCTACGAATTAAAATTTTGCGATAACGAAGTGCCGCCAAAAGTTGCCATCAATGAAGCTATTGAACTGGCAAAAAATTTCGGAGGGCCTTCCTCGGGCAGATTCGTAAACGGAGTTTTGGGAGCGATTTATAAAGATATGCCCAAAACCGACGAGCCGTCTGAAAAGGAAAAAACAAAAGAAGATAAATAATATGAAGAAAAAAAAATTAGACTTGCCGGAAATTAAAGAAAGAAATTTTCCGAACCTGGAAGAAAAACTCGGAATAAAATTCAAACACTCTGAAGGCCTTGTGCAAGCGTTTGTGCATCGTTCTTATCTGAACGAACATCACGATTTTCCGCTTGGCCATAATGAGCGGCTTGAATTTTTAGGAGACGCTGTGCTGGAATTGGTTGTAACCGAATTTTTATTTAAAGAATATGGAAACCCGGAAGGCGAACTTACAAATTGGCGCGCGGCTTTAGTAAACGCAAAGATGCTCGCGAGCATAGCTTACGAAATCGGCATGGAAGAATACTTATTCCTTAGCCATGGCGAAGCAAAAGACGCTGGCACCAAAGCTCGCGATTACATAATGGCAAACGCGATAGAAGCGCTGATAGGATCCATATACATAGATCGCGGATACGAAATAACGCAACAATTTATAACAAGATGGATACTGCCAAAACTTCCATATATTTTAGAAAACGGACTATATATGGATCCAAAAAGCAGATTCCAGGAGTCGGCCCAAGAAATTGTTGGAGAAACTCCAAACTACCGAGTCTTGCAAGAACAAGGTCCTGATCATATAAAATCCTTTAAAGTTGGAGTTTATCTTGCCAATGAATTAATCGCGACCGGCGAAGGCACCAGCAAACAGGAAGCGCAAACTGAAGCGGCTGAAGCGGCGTTAAAAATTAAAAAGTGGAAAGGACCGAAAGTAAATATTATACAACTGAAAAATGGGAATCCGATATAACCCGGATCACACGGGTCGCTAGCTCAGCTGGTAGAGCAGATCCCTCTTAAGGATAAGGTCGTGGGTTCGATCCCCACGCGACCCACACAGTCGAGCGAGCAAATAGTTTTGCTCGCGTCGTGGGGGCGAACGCCGGAGCGATGTCGCGCGAGTATGTTGTGAGCGCGACCGCGAGGCGGTGGCTAGCCCGAGGAGGCGGAAGCCGACGAGAGGCGAAGCCGATCCCCACGCGACCCACTTTGATTTCACGCTAAAGCAAACACTAGCCTCCGTAGTTCAACGGATAGAATATCAGGCTTCGAACCTGAAGATAGGGGTTCGATTCCCTTCGGAGGCACCTTAAACGAACTAAACGGTTTTTTAGAAGCCAAAAGGTGGGACGCGCGAAG
>JBBTQE010000030.1:0-7497 GCA_038065775.1 Patescibacteria group bacterium | reverse complement strand
TGTCGGTTTTACGGATAAAAGCGGGCAGGCGATTTTTCATAACAGAGTGGGCGCGGATCGTTTGAACGCGGCTTTTCCGATCTTGAATTTTTATACTGATTTTGCCAATTCCACCAGAGACACTTATTCTTGGAGCGGTGAAGCGCCGAGTTCTTTGGATAGCTTTATAAATGGTTCTCTTGGCATGTTTTTCGGATTTAATTATCATGACGCGATAATAAAAGCGAGGAATCCGCAGTTGAATTTTGAAATAATTTCAATGCTCCAGCTAAGCCCGGATCAACAGCCGGCCAACGTGGCCAACTACTGGGTGCAGGCTGTTACGGAAAAATCAAAGAACAAGAATGAAGCGTGGAATTTGATAAATTACCTCGCTCATTCAAAGGCGACGAAAGAATATCTTGACGCGACAAACAGGCCTTCGGCTTTGCGGGCTTACATAGGCGATCAGAAAGAAAAACCAGAGTTGGCGCCGTTCGCGTCGCAGGTTCTTTTCGCGGAAAATTGGTATAAAGGAAAAAATTACGAGTCGGCGATGAGCGCGTTGGATCAAATGGTTAAGGAGTGGCTTTTACCGGCCCCGACACCCGGCAGAGAAAATGAATACAGGCAGGAAGTTTTAAATCGCGCCGCGGCCAGATTTAATCAGACGTTATAGTTATGAATTTTTTTGTCAAAATTTTTTTTAGCGTGATTCTTATAGCGACCCTCTTATCTTCCGGAGCGAGAGTTTTGGCGGCTGGCGGCGAGGCGCGCGACAGTAAATTTATACCGCAGTGCGCTCTTGATGACCCGAATCTTAGACAAGAAGGAGAGTGCAGAGATGTCAGTATTTTTGTAACCATGCTTATCAACATTTCCAATTATTTATTTGGTTTTATAGGAGCGTTGGCCTTGCTTTTTTTTGTTTACGGCGGATTTGTTTTGATTTTATCGCAGGGCAATTCTGAAAAAGTGAAAAAAGGGTTTGAAATTATGTCAGCGGCCGCGATCGGACTTGTTGTGGCGTTCGGCGCTTATGTTTTGGTGAAATTCTTGGGCGATAGCCTTGTCAAAAAAGAATTTCAGTTAAAATAGCTTATGGTCAGGAGCGGTAAAATATATGGATTTATTTTTTTCCTCTTGCTGGGGCTATCGTTTTTTTTGGTTTCGGCTGGTGATGTTAGGGCCGGGTGGTTTTGGCATTTTAGTTGTTGGACGCATGAGGGGTTGTGTGTTGATCTTGGGTATAAAGAGTGGGACGACGCATTGGCAGGATGTATCCGGAATTGCCCGGATCTTATCATAGGCACTTCAACTCCTTCGTGCAGGATGGGGAATTTTAAAAAAGAACGTTGTCCGCCCAGTTTTTATTGTGCAAATTGTGGCGATGGTTGTAATCGTTATTATCTTCCAGAGGATCAAGTTCTAACGCTATGTTATGAAAGGGTGGAAGGCTGTGAAGAGATGGCTGTTGAGGATGTAATGGTAGGAGAGGGTGAGTGTTCGTCTGACAAACCGTATCTTTATAAGTATAGTTATTGGGCTATAGATGATGCAACAAAAGATCAGGTTTGCAATGAAATAGACGCGTTTAGCCTGAATCAGGCAAAGAGAAAATTAGTTGAAATTTTTACTATTTCTTCTAGCGCCGACCCAATTACAGATAAAGATAAAGACGATTTAGCCATGGAAACAAATTTGGCGCGGGGGGAATGCCCGGCAATCAATAGCACGCAACTCTATAACTATCACTGCTTCACTTATGAGCCGAGAGTATGCCAAGCAATTAGAGCCGCAAATGACAATGACGCCTATGAGAAAGCAAAAAATTTGTGCGGGAATAATGTTGTTAGCGGGACCGGAAGCGAAGCGGCCACGGAATTTAAAGATGGTCTTTGCCCATCTGAAAATGCCGGTGGTGGCGCCGGTGGAGGCAAAACAACGGATGATTTAATCTCGGACGCGCAAAAAAATTTAAATCCGGCGAATCTGAAAAATCCGCAGGATTTGGTCAATCGCGCCATTAAATTACTGATGGCTTTTGTCGGCACCATATCGCTGGTTATGTATATCGTGGCCGGAATTTTATGGATGTTTGCCGCCGGCAACACCGAACGGGTAACCACGGCAAAGAAAGTCATTGTCTGGACCACTCTTGGTTTGCTGGTAATGTTTTTCAGTTATGTTTTGGTGAATTTTGTATTTAATGCTATTCTAAAATAATTTATTTTTTTTCAATAATATTCCATGGAAGCCACTACCCATATCGCCATCTTTAAAGGCAAGCAAATTCGTAAAACACTATTACAAAATGAATGGTGGTTTTCGGTTGTTGATGTGGTAGAAGCTTTGACAGATAGTTCTCAGCCCAGTAAATATTGGACCGCGATGAAGGCTAGGGTAAGCAATGAAGATGGAATTCAGTTATCTACAATTTGTAGACAACTGAAATTGGAGTCATCTGATGGCAAAAAATATGAAACCGACTGCGCCAACACCGAGGGAATATTCCGTATCATCCAGTCCATCCCATCACCAAAAGCCGAACCATTCAAGCGTTGGCTGGCCAAAGTTGGCTATGAACGAGTGCAAGAAATTGAAGATCCCGAGCTTGCCTTAAAACGTATGCGCCTGCTCTATAAGGCAAAAGGATACTCTGATGACTGGATAGAAAAACGGTCGCGCGGCATAGCGATTCGCGAGGATTTGACCAATGAATGGAAGAATCGCGGAATTGCCGAACAAAGGGACTACGCTATTTTAACTGCCGAAATATCCAAAGCCGCTTTTGGCATGACGCCATCGCAATACAAAAAATTTAAGGGACTGAAACGGGAGAACTTGCGAGACCACATGAACGAATTGGAATTAATATTTTCTATGCTAGGCGAAGCGTCGACAGTTGAAATTACTAAAAATAGAGATGTTGAAGGTTTTAAAAACAGCAAACGAGCGGCTATTGCGGGAGGCGATGTGGCCGGAAAAGCTCGCAAAGATTTGGAAAGAAAAAGTGGAAAAAAAGTTTCGGCCAAGGATAATTATCTTAGGAAGCCGCAAGATAAAAAGTTGCTAGGGTAATAAAGAGGAACGACAAGAATAAAAATCACTATGATGAAAAAAACACTTTTAACAATAATCTTGAGCGCGACCTTTGTTTTGAGCATGTTTAACCGCGCTCTCGCCGCGGATCCAAAACCCGGGGAGTGCGGAACTGATGACAGGGGGCAGAATGTTTGCGCTTTGGATAATCCGCTGGATATTAAAGGCGACAGCACCAGCGTGGCGGCAATTATCAGTAAAATAATTCAAGCCGCGTTGGGCATAATTGGCGCGTTGACGCTTCTGATGCTGGTTTGGGGAGGTTTCCAGTGGCTTACATCTGCCGGAAATCAAGAGAAAGTAAAGAATGGAACCCAGACAATGAAGTGGGCGATTATTGGGGTGGTATTGGTATTTTTCAGCTATGTTATTTTGAGGATATTTATGGATTATTTGACTGTGAAGAAATAGAGCGGTGTGGTATAATATGTTCAATTGTCATGCTGAATTGATTTCAGCATCTTACGACAGATCCTTCATCCGCCAGCCGGCGGATTCAGGATGACAGGCGTCAAAAGATAAAATAATATGAAGATTTATTATAGAAAGGGGGTGAGAATATGAAAAAGTTAGTCGCGACATTTGCGATGGCTTTGATTTTATTGCCGAATTTAGCAATGGCGGCCGCTGGAGATATTGGGACAGCTGTTGATCCATTGGGCGTAGATAAAGCTGGAGGAGGAACCGGATTGGGAAACAAAGATATCCGAGAGACAGTGGCAAGTATCATTAAAGTCGCGTTAAGTTTGCTTGGAATCGTTGCGGTTGTGATAGTTTTGATCGGCGGTTTCAAATGGATGACAGCCGGCGGCAATGATGAGCAAGTTGGAGAAGCTAAAAAATGGCTTTACTCCGGCATCATTGGTTTACTCATAATATTGTCAGCTTACGCGTTAACAAAGTTTGTCATAGAAAACTTGATTAAGGCAACAACATAACCGTAATAGCGAGCTAGTTGCTTTAAAAGCAATGGCGCGCTTGGTTCGGCCGACCGCGATATGGCTCCTCGGAGATTATATCTAGGTTACATGAGAATCAGGCGCGCCACGCTCTGCGGTTAGGCGTTAAAATGTCATTCTGAGCAGAGCGAAGAATCCGTGTCAATTTGTCATGCTGAACTCGTTTCAGCATCTAACGGTAGATCCTGAAATAAATTCAGGATGACAGACAGAGATCCTTCATTTCATTCAGGATGACAACCAAAAACCAATTTCGTAATTTCGCAGCTTTCGTATTTCGTACATAATATAATTATGTCAAAAAAAATTCTATTTATCCTCGCCTTGTTTGCGATTTTGATTCCAGTCATAACACTGGCCGCTTATGGTTTGGAAGATGCGGCAAAAGATACGGGAATAATTGACAGTCCGAGCGCGTCAATTCCTGATTTGGTCGGAAAAATTGTCGGCATTGCCCTTTCTTTTTTGGGAATAATTTTTTTCTTGCTTATTTTATACGCCGGATTTACATGGATGACGGCTTTTGGCAACGCGGAAAAAATCAACAAAGCCAAAGATATAATGGAAGCCGCCGTTCTGGGGCTTTTGATAGTTTTGGCGGCGTATGCGGTTACGAGATTTGTATTTTCAAGTTTGAATGTGGGTGGGTCTGGGGAAAGTATGAGCACTCAAGTTACGCCAGTCGCCTCTCCTGTCGCCGGTCAGCTTTGTGGCGATAGAAATAATAGGGTTTGGAGCGCAGGCGGGGTGTGCACGACGGAATGTAAATATCAGTTTCCTCGCGGAGAATGCTTAGATACGCGCAGCTTTGATTGTATAGAAGAATTCAAAGAGGGTCTTTGCCCGGGAGAAGATAATATTAAGTGTTGCCCATTAAAATAAATTTTATAAGCGGATTATATGGCTAAACCATGTAATCTCACTTACTTCGTATATGAAAAAAATAATTATCGTTTCAATTTTAGCCATAGCTTTGATTGTTCCAACGGTAGCTCTGGCGCAGTTATCGGGAGCTTTGGATAAACTTCATGAAGTTGGTGGAACGCAGGGGGAGAAATTAGGGGTTCAAGCCGATCTCTCCAGCACAGTGGCCACGGTTATTAAAGCGATTTTGGCCATTGTCGGTTCTGTGTTTTTGGTGCTTACAATTTACGCCGGCGTGCTATGGATGACGGCGCAGGGCGAAGATGAGAAAGTGAAAAAAGCAAAGGATATTATCACGGCTTCCGTGGTAGGTTTGGTTATTGTCTTGTCGGCTTATGCCATTACGGCGTTTGTGACGAGTAAATTGACGCAGTCTTCGCCCGTTGATGATTTAGCGCCTCCACCATCGTCAGGGCCAGAGGGGTGTTGTTATTTTAAAAATTTCGGAATTATTACGTGTATAGAAGGTTATACCGAATCTGCCTGCGGTGCGGCTCCTAATCGTGAATGGTGGACAGAAGCCGCATGTGACGCAGATTGTGGTGGGTGAAGCGAGTTGTAAATATAAAGTTATGTTAAAAAAATATTTTATTATTTCTTTAGTATTATTTAATCTATTGTTCGGGTTGGCGTCTGCCGGTCCTATTAACGCCGCCGACCTTTCTGACGATATTGCCGCGAAAAGCGGGTATGGCCCGGCGAATGAGTATTCATTGTCCATAACAATTGGGAAAATAATTAAAGTCGCTCTAAGTCTGGTCGGGACAATCTTTCTCGTATTGACAATATACGCGGGATTTTTATGGATGACCGCCGGAGGGGGCGAAGAGCAGTTGACTAAGGCCAAAGCTATCCTAAAAACATCGGTAACGGGACTGTTAATTGTGCTCGCCTCCTACAGTATCACTTATTTTGTAATGTTTTATGCCTTTCAGACTCAACATTAGGAATTTTCTAAAAAGATTCGTCGTTGTCGCTGTTTTGCTGTTCGTTTTTTTTGTGATTGGATTTAAAGCGTCCGCCCAACCAGATTCGCTTGAGCGGGAGGCCTTTGAACAATTAACAGCGGCCGGGGTGGGCGGAAATTTTGACGCTCCGATTGATCCGCGGGTCATCGTGGCGAATATTATAAGAATAGCCCTGACTCTTCTCGGGACAATATTAGTAGTTTTGATAGTTTATGCCGGATTTTTATGGATGACCGCGGCCGGAGAGGCGGATAAAATTGAAAAAGCAAAAAAGATTTTATACAACAGCGTGATCGGAATGGTAATTATTTTGGCGGCTTACTCCATTACCACTTTTGTCGTCAGAGTCGCCCTGCAAATTCCCAATTGTGACAGTTTCACTGTTTGGGGCGGTTCGCTGTGTTATTGAAGCTCTGAAAATATTTTATCTAAAATTATTTTGTTAGCGTCCGAAATTGGCGCTGATTTTATTTTTTCTTTACCACTTGTAATCAGCTCTATTTTTTTTGCCAAGTCGTCGCTGGATTCTACGCTGAAACCATAATTATTCTCAACTATATAGTTTGTGTTAAATTGTTCTTGCCCGGGTATGGAATTGATTATAATCAAAGGTTTGTTGAGGTGAATCGTTTCCGAGACAGTCAGCCCGCCGGCTTTGCTGATTATTATATCCGACACTTTCATCCATTCGTCAACATCGTCGGTTTGTTTTATTAAAATTAAATTTTTATAATCATTTTTTATTTTTGCCAAGTCCGCGTAGGTCTGCTTGTTTCTTCCGGCTATGACGGCTAGATTCAAGTTTTGATTGTAGGAGAAAATCGTTTTTACCGCGTCTTTCAGTTTTATTGATCCCTTGTTGATTGGCATGACTAAAATAACGGGCAGATTTGGGTTTATTTCCAGTTTCTTTTTTAACGCGCCCAAGTCTTTGTCTTCAAAAAATTTTGGGTGTATTGGCAGCCCGCTGACAGTGATTTTGTCAGCCAAATCGTTCATTTGCGCTTTGACGGCTTCAGAAGAGACGAAGAACCTTTTTGCATTATTTGAAATCCAAATTTGGTGAGCGTGGAAATCAGTGATAACCACATTCACGGGTATTTTAAAATTGTCCGAAAAAATTATTTGAGGAAAGAAGTGCGTGGAAATTATCACATCGGGATTGTATTCCCGAATTTTGGCGAATAATTTTTTTGCGCATGGCGTGAAAATCGGGCGAAGCCATTTTAGAAATTTATGAAGCCATTGTTTGTCCGTGAAATTATAGAAAAATCCGTAAAATTTTGAAAAAAAAGAAGTGAGAGCGTCGTAAGAATGAACAAATAATAGTTTCGCGATCCAGGACATGTAGTCAGCCATATCAATGTGAAGCGCCTGGCAGTTTGGGTAGTCTTTTTGGCAAGTTAAACGGAGGGCTTCAGCCGATTTAACATGGCCGGAACCGGTTGAGCATGAGATTATTAGCAATTTTTTGCCATCCTGCATATTGATTCACCGAAAAATTTGTTTTGGGTGCCCAACCGGAATTGAACCGGTATTGCGAGAGCCACAATCTCGCGTAATAA
>JBBTQE010000029.1:0-14531 GCA_038065775.1 Patescibacteria group bacterium | reverse complement strand
GCTGATACCAACGCGATTCAGCCTTGGTGGAAAAACGCGGACCCTCAATAACCACAACCGTGCCTTTTTCGTGAACCGGAATAGATAAATTATTACACGCCTTTATAGCAACTTCCCGCATCTGCGGACAATACGGATCCGCGCAACTGATATGAACGACTTTTGGGCCATTATAAAATGTGGAGGGCCTGCTGAATGTCTGATCAACAAACTGATCACAAACAACAAATTCTCCGGGCTTAATATTTGGCTGAAGACTGCCTGCCGCGGTTGGCGCGATTATTAGGGTTACCCCGATTTCCTTAAAAGCCCAAAGATTCGCGAGAAACGGAATCGCGTGTGGCGCATATTTATGCCCTTTTCCATGCCGAGGCAAAAAAGCTACCTTGTGACCCGCGATTTCTCCAACGGTGATTTTATCCGATGGTTTTCCGTATGGCGTTTCAATCTCGACTTCCTCGGCTTGATCAAACAAAGAATAAAACCCCGATCCTCCAAAAATTCCAATTTGAGCTTTTCGCATATTAATAATCGAAATGAGTGAGTAAAATATTTAACTAGTTAAATATTTTTGAGCGAATGAGTTTATATGGGCTTTAGCCCATATAATGTATTAATCCTTTCGCATTTATTCCATTTAATTTTTCTCCGCCCTTCAAAAAATCCAAAATTATTAAAAACGCCGCGCCAACAATTTCCGCGCCAAGTTTTTTCGCAATCTCACAGGCGGCCGCCATTGTTCCGCCGGTGGCAAGCACATCGTCAACCATTAAAATTTTCTGCCCGGGCCTGATGCTGTCTTCGTGCATCTCAATCGTGTTTGAAGCATATTCCAGCGCGTACTCTTGCGAAACTGTTTTGCATGGCAATTTTCCCTTTTTGCGCACGATCGCTAAACCGACACCCAGCTTATATGCCACGGCCGAAGCCAGAATAAACCCGCGAGCGTCTATGCCTACGACTAAATCCACCTTTTCATCTTTATATAAATCCACCAGATTATCTATGACCAATCTAAATGCTTCGCCGTCTTGAAGCAATGGCGTAATATCCTTAAAATTAACCCCGACTTTGGGCCAATCAGGAACTTCGCGTATATATTCTTTTAAATCTAACATATTTTCGAATTAATTACTTCTCAATCTTAAACAATTGCCGGTCAATTGTAAACCTCTATCCTTTTTTGATGAAGATGCCAGCAATTTTTTTAAGCCCGCCGACAACAAGCGCGCCGCGCGCCCTCATAAAAAATCCCAAAAGCAAAGTAGTGACTCCGCCGGCAGTGGCGGTCAAATATTTTTCCGCAGTGTCGCCTTCGCTTTTCGCGTTAATCACCGCTTGTTTTTTTAGCAAATCTTCCGACGGCCCGAGTGAAATTAAATCATTTTGCGACCTTGGCCAGACCTGCAAGCCGGTCTTCGCCTGCTCCAGTACGCCGACAATCTCCACATTCTCGCCTTCCTGAAATTTTTTCTTGTTTATTTTCGCGCCTTTTTTAAAATAGACGACCGCTTCATCCGCCCCGTCATCAACATACATAAAATTATTTTTTATTTCCGTTATTTCCCCGGAAATTTTTACCAATGTCCCGACAAGCCCCTCATCCAACTCGTCTAAAGACAACGCCGTCGTGCTCACGATTTTTCGCGTTGCCAAAATATCTATCGCGCTCTTATTTTTTATGTTTATTCTCTTTGCCCCGTTCGCGATTGAAACTTTTCCGTCAACTTCAACATAATCCCCGACGTTCAAAGCCGGAAAGTCTTTTTTGCTTTGAAAAATTTGAATGCCCACGCCGTTGTTTTGAATATATAAATATTGAACTCCCAAATTTCCCGGCAAAACTGAAACCACCCCCCTCACTCTGGCCGATGTTCCTTTTTCCGCCCCTCGCGCCGCTTCAATTGAATTCACAAATTTGTATATTTTCGCGGATGTTTTTTTAGCCGCCGCTTTTTTCGCCTCTTCTTTTTTGACACTCGCGGCCGCGCTCGAATTTTCTTTGCCAGGCGTCCCATTTATCCACTTCCATTCGCCGTTTATCAATCCATAACTTTTGCCCTCCTGGGGCTTGTCGTATTTTATCAAATCAACAAGCGACTTATCTTTATTTAACAATTCAATTTTTCCGCTTGTGTTTAACAAACTGAATTTTGTTACTGATTTATAGAAAACTAAAAAACCGGCTGGCGGAATAATCGTGTTTTCAGGAAAAATATATTTTTTATCTTTAACGCGTAAAAACCAGCCGGACAAATTTACATGCGACGCGGAATTATTTTTTAATTCAATAAACTCGCCCGCGTCATCGCCGTCAGGATTGGGAAAAACCTCTGAAATCACAATGTCGGCATTCAAACTCAAACCGTTGCCGACTGTAATCTGGATTGTTTTTTGCTCGCTATACCCGCTTGTGCTTGTGGCAAAAATAATTACGTCAAAAACGCCCGATGTCGCGAAACTCCCGCTCGCTTCGCTTCCGTAAATTTTCTTGCCATCGCCCAAATCCCATGAAAAAAATATCAGGCCTCCGCGCGGGTCAGCCGTTTCTTCAACGTTGAATTTTATGACTTCGTTCGGCGCCGCGCTTGACGGCGCGTCAATTTTCCAGATAAATACTGATTTTGTTTTTACTGTTGTTGTGGCATTTTCCGCTTTTTCAGACGGCTCATCCGCCTTGCTTTCTTCTTGAATTATATTTGCCGCGCCCGGAGTGATTTTGTTGGTAACGACCCAATCGCTGTCGCTGTCCGAATCAGCTCCGTCCATTTTTCGCGCGAGCGACTGCCCTTCATCGGGAATCAATTCATCCGCGTAATCTATTCTGTCAATCACACTTCCTTGCGCGTCTTTAAAAATCACGCTGTCGCCGGAATTATTCAAAAAACTCTTTGTCTGCAAATCAACAAATAACCAACCGTTCGGCCCAACCGCGCCGGAAATTTTTTTACAAGTGGAAGTTGTGTTGCGGTTGTCGCAAATCACCGTTCCCGCGAGATCAAAAGATGAAACCGATGTGTTATAAAGTTCAATCCATTCATTGCCCGATTCGGGATCGGAAACAAATTCATTTATTTTTATTGGCGATAAATTTTGAACCGGCAATTCTAAAATAATTTGAGGCGCAGACCCGCCGCCGGTTTGCGATGCGGGCGGAGTTGATGGCGTCGTAGTGGTTTGCTCTTGCGTAGAATTTTCAAAAACATTTGTAAATCCAACCGAGTTTCCGCTCGCGTGTTCAGCCCAATTGGCGCTTGTGTAATCCGCCGAATTCGCGTCACGCCTTTGTAATGAAAAATTCGGCGCGGAAATATATATAAATTTTTCTAAAAAGTTTCCTCCAGCATCCTTCAAGCCTATTTCCTCTCCGCTTTCATTCAAACTGCTCCACGAAGAATCAAAGATTGAGCCAACAAAATTCGGATAGTCCAAAATAAACTGGCCAACATCCTGCACAATTACAGCGTATTCACCCGGCGCCAGAATCGCATCTGTTGTACTTACGGACAGCCCATGATTGGTATTGTTTTCCCAAAATTTCCAGCCAGTCAAATCGACCGATTCGCTTCCTTTATTAAAAATTTCCACCCATTCGTGGCCAGATGCCTCATATGCGCCAACCTCGCTCACAATTATATCCATATTGGCCGCCCGCGCGTTCCCAAAAATAAAAAAACTGCTAAAAAGCAATAATAAAACGACTTTATTTTTCATCTTTTTTTAATTATGCGGATTAAATATCCACTTAGAATTTTTACTGCGGGCGACATCGGCCGGAGTTATTTCCTCCAAATAAAATTTTGACTCCCTGTTATTGCCAAAAATAATGGCATCGCGCTTTTCTTTTGACATTGTTTCGTAAAACGCCCTTTGTATAAAAGAACTGCAGATAAACGCATCCTTATTTATCAAAGAGTTCATTAAATGCTTATTGCCCTTAAGAAATATTTTATGCCCGAAATATCTAAACAAAAACCCTAACAATCTCGCGTAATCATAAGGAATATCCACGTTGTTCAAAATATATGACAAAACTTTTTCCTTTATCTCTTCCGATAACCCGGGCACCCTCTTAACTCCCAAATCATAAAATTCAAAGTCTCTCGTATATTTTTGAATTCTATGAACTTCAATCCCATGCGGCTCGGCGCCCACGACTAAAACATTGCTAAAAATAGTATCCTTTTGCGGAACCGATAAAACAATCACAATATGACTCCAATAACTTTTCGTCACGCTTCTGATTGTTTTTGACAACAACGACTTTTCTTTAACCAAAATCAGATCCGCGACTTGCAATTTTGGCTCAACTTTTTTCCACAGCTCAATTTTACGATCCGAATTTTTCACAAACTCACACCTTCTTATTGTATATCCACTTCGCGTTATTACTTTTGGCAATATCGGCCGGCGTCGTAATATGCAATTCCATTGAAGAAATAAAATCATTCCTAAAAATCATCCTGTTTTTCTGTTCCCAATTTACCGCGTCATAATAAGATTTTTGGACAAAACTGCTACTGCAAAATCTTTGCTTCATCAAAAATTTAGCGCTGAATTTTTTAAATAAAAAAGCCAAAATAAACCGAACCACCGAGCCTTTATAGTATGGCGCATCAACATTCATGAGCATGAACTGCACCACTCTTGTCCTGGTTTGGTCGTCAAGTTGCGGAATTCGCTTAATGCCAACATCATATCGATCCGGGTCTTTAAAATATTTATCCAGCTTATGTATCTCAATACCGCGCGGATAAACCGCCTCAACAATTTGATTATAATGTCTTCCTCTGCTGTAATCCTTGGGGAATAAAACCATTGCCACATGGTCCCAATAGCTATTTGTGAGTTTTCTGATCAAATACCTGATAAAATTTCCGCGGGTGTGCACCAAAATAATATCCGCCTCAAATAAATTTGGCAAAATTCCTCTCCACCTCTCAAGTGGAAGGGAAATATATTTTTTGCCCCCCTTTTTCATAAATTTTTATATTGATGCCGAAAAAATTATGCTGATTGAACTCATTATACCAAAAATTTGCTTTATTCACAAAACAAACAAAAATGAAAACAGGGCGCCACGCGTACGCGCAACGCCCCACGGACGGGCATGGGTTACAGCTGGTAGATTAGCCCCAGCTTCTTGACCGCCTCCTGAGGTGTCATCATCAGCACTTTCTCATCCGCACTCGACGGATTTATCACCTTGGTGGCGATGGCCACATTGTGATACGGGTGGCACCCAGAGAGCCGGATAAGTCCGGCCAAAGGAGTAGACACCACGTCCACGATGTGACTGCCACGCGCTCGGAAGTACCTCTTGCCTGGATCGGCAAATCGAAGATCCTCCAGCACCAGCAGAACATTGCCGTACTGACACCTTTCCTCGCCCATGCTTTGCATCCCTCCCTTATGATTGCTTTGTCCAAAACTTATATACACCTACTGGACAACTATGGTTACAATCTTTTACCTGTTTGTATACACTTGTCTATACAACTGTGGATAAGTCTGGGCATAACTTTACACAAAAGGGGATAAATTTTTTAAAATTCGGCTAATTTAAGCAATTCTATGTTTGTATAGACAAGTGTATACAAATCGCTTGACAGATGGCTAAATCCGTGATATTATATATTATGTAGTAGCTCATTCTACTCATTCAGTCCCGTTTTTCGGGACATAACCCTAAATACTGCGCAATAAAGTCAGGCAGACCTTTGCTCTACATAAAATAGAAAGCAAAAGCGAGCCCAACTTCTTCTCGGGTGACCCCAATTATGCCGAATACCTTTCCAGGTCCCTTCGGTACGGGGCTCCGCCCACATAAGCGGTCTTAGGGCCAAAATCTTGCTGCCACGGCTGGTAGCTCGTCTCCCCGCGAGGGGAAACAAGTTCGCCCGGCAGTATCCAAGGCGACTAGCCTTATATCACTTTGAATCGGGCCACAGTCGCCTTAAGACACAAAAACTTCTCAAAAAAGCTCCTAGATCAGGAGTTTTTGTGTTTTATAGGGCTTCAACCCCAACCTCATTTGACCGACCAACAAAAACATGATATATTATTTAAACAGTCAATTGGCTGCTTTTCTTTTTTTAATCAGTGGGTTATAATTATAAGTAAGCGAGACGAGCGTCGATTTCGCAACATAAAATATATGCCTAAAGATACAAACATAAAATTTAACGCAGAATTTTTAGAAAAAGTTAAGATCATGCTTTTGGCGGAAAAAACAAAACTGGAAACAGAGCTTTCAAAATTCGCAAAAAAAAATCCGGCAGAAGCGGACGATTATGACAGCACTTTCCCCGATTATGGAGATAAAGAAGATGAAAATGCGGCAGAAGTCGCGGATTATGTGGTTAATTTGTCTTTGGAAGAAAATCTGGAAAAATCACTGCGTGATGTAAATCAGTCTTTGGAAAGATTAGAAATTGGAAAATACGGAGTATGCAAATACTGCAATAATCCAATTGAAGAAAGACGATTGCTGGCAAGACCGACGTCAAGTTCGTGCATGACCTGTAAAAAGGCCATTACGCAAGAAGCTTAATCATTTGTTTGTTATGTCTTCAAAAGTCCGCTGGACGATAATCGTTGCTGGCGGATTTTTTTTATTCTTAGACCAACTGCTAAAATGGTTGGCAGTTAATACTTGGGCTGAACCAAGACTGGCAAATAAATACTTTGGCTGGGAATTATATTTTAATTCAGGCATCGCATTCAGTCTGCCGCTGTCTAACACATTAATTATTGCTTTTACCATGCCAATGATTATTTTAATCGCGTATCTTCTGATAAAAAATCTAAAAAACCGGCCGACAATACTGCTGGCATGGACGGCTATGCTTGCTGGCGCGGTCTCCAACTTGGCCGATCGCCTGATTTACAAACATGTTATTGATTATTTTCGCGTTCTGACCGGCGTTGTTAATTTCGCGGATATTATGATCGCGTCCGGACTCATAATTTATTTGCTCGCGTTAAGATCAAAACCAAAAGAAATTTAATTATGTTTTTAAAACTGAATTCCGCGGCCGCGGTTGGCCTTGAGTGCCTCCCGGTTGATGTTGAAGTTGATATCAGCAAAGGACAAAGCGCTTTCAACATCGTTGGCATGACCGACACATCAATCCAAGAAGCGCGCGACCGCATACACTCCGCGCTAAAAAATTCAGGCTTCAGTTATCCATTTAACTTCCGCATGGTGGTAAATTTGGCGCCCGCGGATTTGCGCAAAGAAGGGCCGCTTTACGACTTGCCAATGGCTGTTGGAATTGTAATGATAAGCAACGATTTAACTGCCGATTTAAACGATTCTTTGCTAATCGGCGAACTGGCCTTGGATGGATCTTTACGCCACACAAACGGCGTATTGCCACTCGCGATCTTTGCCAAACAGCATGGTATGAAAAAAATTTTTGTACCAGAAACTGACGCGCAAGAAGCCGGACTTGTTGAAAATTTAGAAATTTATCCGGTAAAAAATCTGGCGCAAATAATGAACCACATCATTGGGAAAGAAAAAATTCAACCATACGAGCGCGACGCGAATTGGAATGAATCTGAAGCGCCTCGGCACGAGCTGGATATGGCGATGATCAAAGGCCAGGAATTTGTGAAGCGCGCTTTAGAAATCGCGGCCAGCGGCGCGCATAATATTTTAATGAGCGGGCCGCCCGGTTCTGGAAAAACATTATTGGCGCGAAGTTTTCCTTCAATTCTGCCACGGCTTACACCGGACGAAGCGCTTGAAGTCACAAAAATTTATTCTATTGCCGGGCTCTTACAAAACGGACTGGTTATGGAACGGCCGTTTCGCGCGCCTCACCACACGGCTTCAAATATCTCACTTGTCGGAGGCGGGCGCTACCCCAGACCAGGAGAAATTTCATTGGCTCACCGTGGCGTTTTATTTCTGGACGAATTCGCAGAATTTCCGCGCGTTGTTTTGGAAAGTTTGCGCCAACCGCTTGAAGACGGTATCATAACAATTTCCCGCGCGCAAGGTTCTCTCACATTCCCGGCTCGATTTATTTTAATGGCGAGTAAAAATCCCTGCCCGTGCGGATTTTTAAATGACACGGAAAAACAATGCTCGTGCGCGCCAAGCCAAATTCTAAACTACAAGAAAAAAATCAGCGGGCCGCTTTTGGATCGCATTGACTTGCATGTGGAAGTGCCGCGAGTAAAATTTGAAAAATTATCTTCAGACGAACTGGCCGAACCATCAAAAAATATCCGTAAACGAGTTGAAGAAGCGCGCGTGCTTCAAGATTGGAGATTCAAGGGCGCCGGCATTCATACTAACAGCGAAATGCGCAATTCCGAAATCCGAGAATTCTGCCGACTAAACGATTCGTCAATTGAACTTCTGCGCAGCGCTGTCGCGCAAATGCATCTGTCCGCTCGCGCTTATAACCGCATTCTCAAACTTTCCCGCACCATCGCCGATTTGGCGAAAAGTGATAATATAAAACTGGAGCATCTCGCGGAAGCATTGCAATACAGGGCAGCAGAATAAATATTGCGCTCATTTCCCATAGATGATATAATAATTAACAAGGTTCCGGCCAGCGGAACAATTTAAAAACTTAATTTAAAAATATAAAGAGGGGTTCTATGAAAAAATACATCGTTTTAGGGATAATTCCTTTAGTAATTATCCTTGTAACAGCCGCGCTTTTATTAAAAGGAGGCAAAAAAGAAAACAACATGCCTTCATTTGATTCATTAAAGCTCAAAACAACAGGCTCACAAGAAGCCAAACCGCAATTAAATCTGGCTTTATACAACACGCCGATTATGATTATTGACCAAAATAAAAAATATACCGCGAAATTTAAAACAACTGCCGGAGATTTTGAAATTGAATTAAACGCGAAAGACACGCCAATAACCGCGAACAATTTTGTCTTTTTGGCAAAAAAGAAATTCTACGACGGCACTCCGTTTCATCGCGTGATTAATGGATTCATGATTCAGGGCGGTGATCCACGCGGAGACGGCACCGGCGGTCCGGGCTATACTTTCCAAGACGAACCATTTGATGGAGAATACACAAGGGGCACGGTCGCGATGGCCAACGCCGGATCAAACACGAATGGAAGTCAGTTCTTCGTTATGCACCAAGATTATTCTTTGCCAAAAAATTATGTGATTTTTGGGAAAGTCGTGAGCGGTATGGATACGATTGACGCGATCGCGGAAGGCGATGTAATTCAAAATGAAGACGAAAACATTGAGAATTCAAAACCGGAAAATCCGATTGTGGTTGAATCGGTGGAGATTGTGGAAAATTAAGGCTAGAAACACTAAAGGCAAAAAAACGACAGAAATTTGTTTTGAGCAACCTCTCGGAGTCCCGACTCGCGTCGGGACGAGAGCGGAAGCGCGATCGCCCGGAGGCGATCGACGCTGTTTGCAAAAAACAAATTTCTGCCGTTTTTATTTATTACTTTTTCTTTGCAAGCTGTTTTACCGGATAAAATATTTCAATCTCTATTCTTTTTACTCCGAATTTTCTGGCTTCTGCCTTGGTGGCGTCCATCCAGATATCCATTCTGCCATAGCCATAGCCATAGCGGGCATTCATGCGGTCCTCAACAATAAAAATCTTGTCGCCATACAAAGCCGGAATCTTTACTTTCGTTCCAAACGGCAAAAAGTTAGCCGCAATCATGCCGTCATGGACACGCTTGCCCGTAGCGGCAATAAACGGATCATCGTCGGTTTGATCTTTCGTGCTGGTATACGCGGTAATAACTGCTTTCAGAACCCTATCCGGCCTGTCTTTCTTCACAAGTCCTTCGGCAATCGCCACTCTGGCTCTGGGTATTTTCTTGCCGGAATCGTAAGCCTCTGCTATTTCTTGCCAAATCCTGGCCTTTTCATCTATTGGCCGAGCTTTAGTTATTTGTGGAGTAAATATATGCGTCAACAAAGCCAATAAAACAGCCGCATTTACGGCATTTTCAATAAGATTTTTCAATTTTTTTAGCTTAGATAAGCGCATATTTCGTTAAGTCATTATATGAAACTAACGACATAATATAGCACAATTTGCCCTTTTTGTCAATGGTGTGTAATATGGTATAATATTTCCACACAGGACATTATTTTACCTCAAACCTGTCAAAAATACAAGTCATTATATGCCGATTCCAAACCTATCGCAAAGCAGACATTACGGCCATGTAAACGAACCGAACGGCGGGCGCAGACAATCAAAAAAAAGACAAATTCTTAAGTTGGCGGCCGCGATTGCCGCCAGCCTGCTTGTTTTGGGTTTTATTGCCGGCACGGCAGTGGTTGCTTGGGTCAGCCGCGATCTCCCAGACCCGGATAAAATCAACAGCAGACAGATTTCCCAAAGCACAAAAATTTATGACCGCAAAGGCGAAATTTTGTTATACGAAATTTACCAAAACCAAAAACGCACTTTGGTTGAGCTGGATCAAATCACCAATTACGCAAAAAAAGCGACTATTGCCATTGAAGATAAGCACTTTTACGAACACAAAGGCGTGCGCGTGATTAGCATTTTGCGCGCCGGCTTCAACAATTTAATTGGCAGACGAACCGGCTCTGGCGGAGCTTCCACTTTAACCCAGCAACTTATCAAAAATACAATCGTTGGCGATGAGCGCACATTGTTTAGAAAAATTAAAGAAGCGATTCTCGCGCTTCGCCTTGAAAAAAAATATTCAAAAGACCAAATATTAAAATTATATTTGAACGAAATTCCATATGGTTCCACGAACTACGGAATTGAATCGGCCAGTCAAAGCTACTTTCATAAAAGCGCAAAAGACCTGGACTTAGCAGAGTCGGCAACACTTGCCGCGATTCCAAAAGCGCCCAGCCGATATATCAACAACCCCAAAGCCCTGCAAGCGCGCCGTGACACGATTTTGAACTTAATGTTTGAACAGGGATATATCAAAGAAGAAGAAAAAAAAGAAGCGCAAGAGAGTCCTCTTAAAATTTTCAAAAGTTCAGGCCCGATGGAAGCCCCGCATTTTGTTTTGTTTGTTAAACAACTGCTGGCTGACCAATTCGGTGAAAAAACTGTTGATGAAGGCGGCCTGCGCGTAATTACTTCTTTGGATTATAAGAAACAAAAAATAGCGGAAAAGGCAATAAAAGAACTGGGCGACAAAAACGCAAAAGATTCAAACGCGAACAACGCGTCGCTCGTTGCCATGGATCCTAAAACCGGACAAGTTTTGGCAATGGTCGGCTCGCGCGATTACAACAACGAAGAAATAGACGGCAATTTTAATGTCGCTGTTTTAGGAAAACGGCAACCCGGCTCTTCTTTCAAACCGTTTGTCTACACCGCGGCTTTTGAAAATGGTTACACGCCAGATACTATTCTCTATGATGTTTCCACTAATTTTGAAAGGCAGATCAGCGGAAATTACACCCCAAAAAACTTTGATGGAAAAACACGCGGACTGGTTACCATGAGAAAGGCTCTTCAAGGTTCGCTAAATATTCCGGCTGTAAAAACATTATATTTGGTTGGAATCAACAATGCCATTAAGTTTGCCGAAAGATTTGGTTACACAACCTTAAACGCGAACGCCGGATTGAGCTTGGTTTTGGGCGGTTCGGAAGTTACATTGTTTGAGCACACCACCGCATACGCGGCTCTTGCGAACAAAGGAATATACAACGCGCCAATTAGCATTATAAAAATAACAGACTCATCCGGACAAATTTTATATGAATGGAAGCCGATGCCCGGGCAAGAAGCAATCAGGCCGGAACTGGCCGCGACAATTTCCGATGTTTTAAGCGACAATCCGTCGCGCGCGTACATTTTTGGCGCGCAGAACACGCTGATTTTGCCCGGCAGAGAAGTTGCCGCGAAAACCGGAACTACAAACGACAACAAAGACGCGTGGACTATGGGCTACGTGCCATCGCTTGTTGCCGGCGTCTGGGTTGGCAATACAGCGCCTTCGCCAATGAAGGCGGGTGGCAATCGTTTGGCCGGAACAATTTGGAACCAATTCATGCGCGAAGCTCTCAAAGATGTTAAGCCGGAGTATTTCCCGGCTCCTCCGGCTAACGATGCCGAAAAACCGGCGCTTCGTGGCGGAAGCGGCGGTATTACTTTACAAATAAACAGCGCCAATGAAAAAATCGCTTCATCATCAACCCCCGAAAGTTTGCGCATCACAAAAACTTACTTGCCTCCGCATGATATTTTGCATTATGTAATAAAAGATGACCCGCGCGGACCAATGCCGAGCAATCCATCCGATGATCCGCAATATAGAAATTGGGAAGTGGCTCTGGAAGCATGGATTTTGTTAGAACAGGCCGCCGGGCGAAGCTATACTCTGGAAGAACCACCAACTGAATACGACAGCGCCATGGCAAATGAATTGGCGCCGACAATAAATATTGTTTGGCCGACAGAAGGGCTTTCTGTAGACAACAGAAATATGAATTTTCAAATTAACGCGACCGCTCCGCGCGGAGTGGCGAAGGTGTCATATTTTATTGATGGACAAAAAATCGGCGACACAACGCAATTTCCTTTCAATTTTTCATATTACGCGCAAAAATTAATGAAAGGCCCGCACACGCTGGCTGTGCTGGCGCAAGATGACCAGTTAAACAGCGCGGAAAAAAGCGTTGTGTTTGGCATGCAGGCAGATTATGACCCGCCCACATTTGAATGGTTTGACCAAACTCCATTCACGCTCCAAGAAGCGGACTTTCCGAGAACTTTTTATTTGAATCCGTTTCGCTGGGATGATATTCAGGATATTAAAGTATATTTGTACCCGGCCGGCGGTAGCGTAAAATTGATTTATACCTTCAACCACGCCGAAGACAAACTTTTCAACAATCAGCTTTTATTTTCCTGGCAACACTCGCCGGGGCTAGGCGATCACGACCTGAAAGCGATTATGACCGATAAGGCGGGGCGAACGGTGGAGGGGACATTGCATGTGGTGGTGGAATAAAAAATATGTCTGAAAAATACAAAAATTTAATGGGGATGATGGAAAAGGGAGGGGGCGCGCCAGAGAATCCAGAAGATTCCGTATTTTTATCAATTCCAGACCTGGCCAAAGCCGCCAATTTAGCGGTGGCCTTTAAAAACGAAAACTCGGATGGCAGAAAAAAATCGCTTGACACAACAGGAGCAAACCTTCTGGCCAACCCAGATCATCTTACTCAATTTTTAGATGCTCTGGAAATATTAAAAGAAGTAAAATCATATGATATAACCCGGTTTGAAGCAGAACTGGAAAGAGCTCTGGAACGCGCGAAGTTTAAAGAATTTCCACCCAAAACAGAAGTCTTACAAAAATTGCTCACAATTTACTCCGAGAGCGCAGTTTATGCTGGTTTAGTTGAAAAAATATTAAGAAAGCTTGTAGAAAAATGCAAAAACACTAAATCAATTGTTGATTTGCTATACCAAATCGCTCTGGCTGGTTATGGAAGCAATAATAAAAAATTAATAAAGAAAACGCTTGAAATTTTTTCTTTTCAGACAGGCATTTTTAATAAAGATGCGGAACAGGTTTATTTATTTCTTCTTGGCCAATGCTCTCAAGATGATAACGTTTTTAAAAAAAATCATGAAATATTGTCTGCTTGCGGATATTTTGGCGGAGGCGAACCAGAACTTGACAAACAAAGACGACAGGCGCATTCAGAGACTTTTAAAAAATATTCCAAAGAATTAAACGAATATTTAGATGAATTTGAAAAAAGAAATCCAAAAAAATTTCATCTGGCAATGGCTTTTTTTAAAAAAATTGAATCCTTGGCGAAGGCAAGCGGAAAAGCCAAAGCAGGACTTGTTCATTTTGAAAAAGAAGGTGATCAAAATGAATACCCATATAATTTAATACACTTACATGGTGAACTGGGAAAATTAATTGATGAACGCTTGTCTATTGAGGGCATTGAAACAGGCAAGGGTTTACAAGTGCGACTATCATTGCCAAGAGTAATCGGACAAATGGAAGGTTTGGATCAAGCGTCTGACGTTATAAAAAAAGCGCTACTACAAGAACCTGTCGGACCTAGAAAACTTGATGATGATTATGTCAACAATGCGTTTCCGGGCCAACTAATAGAAGGCCGTAGCTTTGTTGAAGCTTTTTGGCAAACACTCGCGCGGTTAGTTCCAGAAGGTTACAATGAAGAAAATAAAATTGGACAAATAGAAATCTTGAATGATGAGATGGTAAATGATATAAATCAGAATACGAAATATTTGTTAAGCCCTAGAGGTGACTTGGTGGAAATAACTGATAAAACTCTGGAGGATCTGGGCTTTAAATCCATTTTATTTGAAATGGATAAAACAAATAAAAGAGATACTGTGGTATGTATTGAAGTTGGACATTATTTTTTTGAAGCGCTATTAGACGAACACCTCACATTGAGGCGGCTGACCGACAACCACCCAATCCTTTTGCCAAAACAGGGAGAATTTGGTTTAATGGAACTTTTGGTGGGGCTGGAATCGTTATCGGCCGGACAAAATTTCA
>JBBTQE010000028.1:0-2698 GCA_038065775.1 Patescibacteria group bacterium | reverse complement strand
ATAAGCTTAGCCATTTGTCTGATGTGGAATTGACCAAGATAGTTTGCCATATATTACTACTACTGAAACAGGCGATGTTCAATATGCGGTTACTATAGGACGATGTACAAGAAGAAAAGAAGAACACACATTGCTTCCTATGGAAATTTCCGGCGAGCTTGATTCAGAACTCAAAAAGAAAATAGACGATCTCAAACGAAGCAAGTTACCGCCAATGAAATTAAAACGTGAAATTGTTAAGTTGGTGCGCGATCATCTTACTTACTCTAATAGTCCAGATGCTTATCAAAAATATGTCGCAACACCAGTACAGTATTTCCAGAAAATTTGGGAACACAAAGAAGCTGACTGTTTTGTTGCCAATACCCTTGCGGTTCGAGCGCTTGCCGAAGTAGACTCCCGAATTCGCTTTGTGAGTGGGTATTTTGTGAAAGACAAAGATAAAAACGGCAATGCGATCATGCATAAGGGGAATGGTCATGCGTGGCTTGAGGTGTGGGATGAGATGTCTGAACACTGGGTGCGACTGGACGCTACGCCGAAAGGCGACCCGAATATTGATGAAGCAGAACAGAATCGCGAGCTTGAAGGCGAAACAGGTGAAGGGGATTACGGCGATGAAGAGATTGCTACCAACGAAGAAACGAAAGAAAAAATAAAAGAAATAAAAAAGAAAGAGGGTGGTGGGAAAGGTAAACCAAAAAAACCGACATTTTCTTTGGAGGAAGAACGGTTTTCAGAGCTTGCGGAATGTTCGCCTGCGGAGGCACAAAAGTTTTTACATGCACTGGAACGAGTGCGCGCTATCACAAACGAGCACGGCATTTCCATTAGCGAAGGCATGAAAGAAGAGTGGCGCAAAATTATGAAAGAGCGCAAAGTAGAATCTCGCAACTTCAAGGGTCCCGTACGCATGGACCAAGGAATCAATCTTGAAGATCCAGCGAGTGCACATATTGATATTCGCTCGGGGCAGTTTAATCCTACCGGATTTGAAACAGAAGAAACGAAAGAAAAAATAAAAACGGAATTTGGAGGGCTCAATATTTATTTTTCTTTTGATCTTTCTGGGTCAATGAAAGAGCCTGATGGCGCCAGTGGTCGTTCAAAAGCAGACGTCCAACGCGATATTGCGCTTCTTTTTGTCGACAGTCTTATGCAGTGTTCGTTTATGACGCGCCAGCAAGGAGCGGATTCAGATTTACTTCCTATAAAAATCATGGTAACATTGGCTTCAGATGCGGGTGAAGTAAAATTGCATCTGACTGACCGCTGGGGCCCAAAGGAGCAACACGCTTTTTATTCAGCCCTTGTACAAATTGCGCGTGGCGGCACACCGACTCATCAAACCTTGCAACTGATAGAAAAAGATTTTCAAAAAGAGAAAATAGATCTTAAGAAAAAGGGAATACCAAATTATAAATTACCTCTTCACTACGCTCCTATTATTACCGACGGAGCGCCGAATGATCCTGTAGAAACTACGCGCATGCGAGCGTCTCTGAAGGAACAAGGAATGGTATCGCGAAGTTATATCGTAGGAGGAGAAGCTACCGCCGATGATGTGACCATTGAGTCGTTTTCTCAAATACCCAAACTGCTTCAAAAAGACATTATTACATTAATGCATACATTACGACCAAATATTTTAACAGATAAATATAAACAATTACGACCATAATTCCACTCATGCCCTTCAACGAATCACAATACGAAAACCTCAAACCAGGACAATCCATGGCCATCCCCAAGGAAGTATTTTCCAAGCTCTTTTCCCCATTAACCCCACAAGAACAAAAAGAGCTCGACGCCAACAAACCCTCCAAACGAAAAGAAACCAAAGAACAAGGAAAAGTCTCCTATCAAGAAGCAAAGGACATACTGGGTGAGGACTTTCTCGGTCCTGAAGCTACTGAAAAAACATGGGGGTTCCAATCCGAAGCCATCCCCATCCCCTTTACTCGAGAAGAACTCATCCGAGCAAAAGAACTAAACCAATTCCTCACATTGCGTGTTGATAGACTGAAGGACGCATCAGGAAGCTACGTTTCCTTTACTATGCAAAACGCAGACAGAATTGCAGGCCCCAACTTCCAAACAGCAAAAAAAGGCAAAATACTTTTGAGTGTAGGAGACCAATGGAAGCTCGACTCTAACTTTTTTACCACAGAAACCCCTAGCGTCCAATGGTCTCTGGTTTCTCGCGATGTCATACCAAACTCAACCAACAAAAACCACCTCCAACAAACCGAAGCACTCATTGACTACCTAAAAAATCAAGTATTTCAAGGTCAACCCATTCCCCCAGAGTACCAAGAAGCCATTGATGCATTTGAAGCTCAAAAGCCAACTATTCTAGCTTTAATGAAAACCGATTGGAAAACCGCGGCTCTGGCACTGGAGAACCTCATCATAAATCAAATGACCCGCCAAACCCCCGTAGAAGCACTACAGGACACCACAGTCTATTTTGACAATACTGGAAAAAGACTACTGGAAACAAACTATACTTGGACCTCACGCCGTTCTTCCGTTGGCTACTTGGTGAACTTTGGCAGCGCGGGTGCGAAGGGTGCGAGCCTCGGCAGGTGGAGGCCCGATGACGCCGACGACGATCTTGGCGTCGTCCTTTCCCGCCACGCGTAGCGTGGCAAGCAGTCTTTTTTGGAGATTTGAAACCTGCCTGTCGGCAGGCAGG
>JBBTQE010000027.1:6415-22932 GCA_038065775.1 Patescibacteria group bacterium | reverse complement strand
GGAGAATTTTTGATCATGTCCTCGCCGCAAGACGATTCATCCGCGAAAAAAATGTCCAAATCAGCCGGCAACTTTATAACTTTGGAAACTTTATCCCGCCATGAGGCGGGATCCCGACTCGCCGTCGGGAAAAACTTCAATCCTCTCGCCTATCGCTACTTATTGCTGCAAACGCATTACAGAAAACAGCTTTCATTTTCCTTTGAGGCGTTGCAGGCAGCGCAAAACGGGCTGGAACATTTTTACCAACTCGCGTCTGTCATTCCGAGCGAAGCCGCGCTTAGCGTGGCTGACGAGGAATCTCTGTCCAAACAATTTCTCTCCGCCATCAACAACGACCTTGACATCCCGGCCGCGCTAGCATTGACTTGGCAGGCCATCCATGATAAAAAAATAACAAGGAAGCAACTGCTCAAATTTGACGAGATCTTCGGACTTGGCTTGGCAAAATTAAAAAAAGAAAAAATTGAAATTCCAGAAAAAATTCAGAAGCTCGCCAAACAGCGCGACCTCGCCCGCGAACAAAAAAACTGGGCCGAAAGTGACAGGTTGAGGAAAGAAATTGAGGCCGCCGGATTTGCCGTGGAAGACGCGAAAGCTGAAACGAAAATAAAATTAAACTGATATGGCCGCAGAAACCAAATTTGCCGGAGATAAAAAAGTCGGGGTGTCTCTTTTTGGAAATCTTGAACAAAAACTTGTTAAAAAATTCGTTGACAAAATTCCAAAATGGATTGAAACCTATCACCTCACTCTTTCAACTTTGGTTTGGTGCGCCTTTATTATCTTATTCGGGTATTTGGCCGCGCATTATAATATTAACTGGTTATGGGGAACTTCGGTAATGATTTTATTGCAGTATATCACGGACCTCTTTGATGGCGCTGTGGGCCGTTTTCGCAACACCGGTCTTGTGCACTGGGGCTACTATATGGATCATTTCCTGGATTATATTTTTCTCTGCTCGCTTTTGATCGGCTATTCTTTTATTTTTAACGACAAATTTAATACCCTATTTTTTATTCTCGTCAGCTACGGCGCGTTCATGGTCAATTCATATCTTTCATTTGCCGCCACGAACGAATTCCGCATAGCTTATTTCAAAATCGGCCCGACCGAAATTCGGCTCGCTTTCATTATTACAAACATCCTCATTATTTTTTCACACGACAAAGCGCCGCTTACCATGTTCCTACCTTATATATTTTGGGCGTCAATCATAGGACTGGGAGCTGTTGTCTATTCAACGCAAAAAATCATGTGGCAAAAAGACATGGAAAATAAAAAAGCCGCGGAGAATTCTACAGCCACTTCTTCTTTTTGAAAACAGCGGTCATTAACACGGCGCCGAAAATAATGATTATCAAAATCGCCCAAAACCCGAACGGCTGATTTATTAACGGATTCCCCGGCGCCCGGATCGCGAAAAGCGTCGCCAGCAAAGTCAGCGGAAAAGTCACTACCGAAATCACGGTCAAAAATCTCATCACTTCGTTTGTCCGCAAACCAACCAGCGACTCGTTTGTTTCATGCAGAGCGTTCACACTCTCTTTTTGGCTCTCCAGCGTGTGCCAAATTTCATTCGTATACTCTCTCAAAGTATTAACGTAATTTTGATAAGAAGACATATCAAGCTCTCTCCCGCCGTGCGTAACCAATTTTTCCAACACGGTCTTATGCCCCTGCATGGTTTTTCGGAAATTAACCACATTTGTTTTTAACCGCAGAATTTCTTCGGCCATCACTCTGCCGGAAATTTCAGCAAACATTTTTTTATCCACGGCGTCAATATCCTCGCTGACGTGCAACAAAATCGGGAAAACAGAATCCAATAAACGGCGCAACAGCTCCAACAACAGGTGCGTGGCCGTGCCTTGGAAAAATCGCTCCCTCAAACCGCTATTTTTAGCGCATTCTTTGTAAAAAATATCAACAATGGGCAGAGAATTATCATGCACGGTTATCAAAGTTGAGCCGCTGATGAAAAAATCAATTTCCGTAAAGCCCAAACGCTTTGTTTTTTTGTTAAATACCGGAAAATGAAGCACGACAAAATAATACCCGTCCCTTTTAACAAACTTGGTTCTTTGAATTTTTGGAAGGCACTCCTGAATTTCTTGGTCATGAAAATTAAATCTTCTCTGAATCGCGCGCAAAACATTCTCCTCCCGCTTGGGAACATTTATCCACACCAGCCCCTTATTTTGTATTTCGCTTAGACGCATCATACATACATTATACCACAATGACTAGGGACGAACAAAGAAGAAGGCGTTTTCTTCTTTCAAAGCCCGACGTCATTGCAAAGCTTTGCTTACATTGTTGCCACGGGTAAAATATGATATACTAATTATGTGGAATTTTGCACGAAATTTTTTTAATTATGGCCGACAATCTTCACGAAAAAAAACTTCAAGAACAGCCTCCGGAACAGCCTGTTGAATTTGCGCCTGAAAACGAAAGTCAAACTGAAAAAGAATACACGGTTGAACAACAAAAAGAGCAGGTGGCATCCGAAACTGTTGAAAACAAAAACGCGCCCGCGAGGATGCCGTCCAACAAAAAGAAACTAATCCATCAAATACCATCTTTTAGAGACGAGGTTACTGTTAAAATTGAAAAAATCTTGGAAGACGGGCTGAACGATTCTTTCCAGAGGCTTTCGCCGGTCGCGAAGCAGGAATTTAAACTAAAAGGAGAACGGGCGGCGCTGGAGATTCGGGAGCTGCTTAAAAGCGCTCATGTTAAAGTTAAAAAAATCTTGCGGCTGATTCTGGATTGGTTGCGCATGTTGCCCGGCATCAATAAATTTTTTCTGGAACAAGAGGCAAAAATCAAAACAGATAAAATCGTGGCGCTTAAGAATCGGCCAGAAAATTGATTATGGAGTTAACATTTTTAAAAGATTTGCTCGCTCCCCTTTTGGAAGACCAATTATTCCTCACCGCAGGTTTTTTTCTCGGCGCATTTTTTTTCATATACGGATTTTTGCGCGTCATTCGGACACTCCTCATCGCTAAAGGAAAAGAAAGCAAGGCCTTCCACAAAACAATTCTTCTTATAAAAGTTCCCAAAGAAAAAAAAGGCGAAAAGCCCGAAACCGCAAACACTGAAAACAACCTCAGCCAAATCAGAGAAGAAATCGCCGTGGCAGAAACGCTTTTTTCGGCTGTGGCCGGTTTGCGCAGAGAGTCTGGATTTTTTTCTTGGCTAACTGGAAGAAACGATCACGTCGCCTTTGAAATCGTGGTAAAAGACAGCCGGATCTCTTTCTATGTCGCTGTTCCAAACAAACATAAAAATTTCTTGGAACAGCAGATCCACGCTCAATACCCGCACGCGGAAATTACCGAAGAGCCGGATTATAATATTTTCAAGCCGCAGAGCCATATTGTCGGCTCATATTTATGGATGAAACACAAATCGGCTTTTCCGTTAAAATCATATAAACAACTTGACAGCGATCCTTTGGTCGCGCTTTTAAACCCGCTTAGCAAAATTCTTGACGACGAGGGCGCGCTGATACAATTTATCGTCAGGCCGGCCTCCGGGAAGTGGCGCCGTCAAGGCGTGAAAATGATACGAGATATAAAAGAAGGACAAAAATTTGAATATGTGGCAAAACGCGGATGGTTTGTCAGGGGTCTTCATAAATGGGGAAAAATAGCGGCGCCGAAAAAAAATGATCCAAGCAAACAACACGAAGCCGTAAAATACCAACTAACTCAAATGGAAGAAGAAATGGTTAAGAACATGGAAGAGAAAATTGGCAAAGGCGGTCTTGAAACAACAATACGCGTCGTAAGCTCGGCAAATACAAAAGAAAAAGCAACAATCAATCTTGAGAATATCATCAACGCATTCAGCCAATATAATTTGTACAGATACGGCAACACCTTGGCCGCGGCAGTTCCTAAAAAACCAGGCGCGCTAATCAGCCAATCAATTTTCAGATCAATGCGCGAAGACAGATACATGGTTTTCAACACAGAAGAAATGGCCGGCTTTTGGCATTTGCCGATTCCTAGCACTGAAACGCCGAATATAAACTGGCTGGGCGCGCGCAAGGCCCCTCCACCGATCAATATGCCTAAAGAAGGCGTTATTTTGGGCCGAACTGTCTATCGCGGAGAAGAAACAATCGTAAAAATGAAAAGAGCCGACCGCAGAAGGCATTTATACACGATAGGTAAATCCGGAACTGGTAAATCCACTTTTATCCAAAATTTGGCGGTGCAAGACATCCAAAACGGCGAGGGCGTTTGCGTGGTTGATCCGCACGGCGATTTTGTTGAATATGTTTTACAGCATGTGCCAAAAGAAAGAGCGGATGATGTCATTTATTTTAATCCTTCAGACATTGAACGCCCGATCGGCTTAAACATGCTCGAAGTAAACACCGAAGAACAGAAGGACTTTGCCACGCAGGAAATGATTTCAATTTTTTATCGTCTTGTTACGGATCCATCCATGATCGGGCCAATGTTTGAACATCAAATGAGAAATGTGATGTTAACTTTAATGGCCGACATGGAAAATCCCGGCACTCTTGCCGAGGTCCCAAGAATGTTTACGGACGACGAATTTGTTGGCGAGTGGAAGAAAAAATTAACCGACCCGATGGTGTTGGCGTTTTGGGATAAAGAAATGGCCAAGACCTCCGATTTCCATAAATCAGAAATGCTTGGATATTTAATTTCCAAAGTCGGACGGTTTGTTGAAAATGGAATGATCAGAAATATAATCGGCCAATCGCACTCGGGTTTTAATTTTAGAGAAGTGATGGATCAAAAGAAAATTCTGCTCGTTAATCTGGCCAAAGGTCTTGTGGGAGAAATAAATTCAAACCTGCTTGGTATGATTATTGTTTCCAAACTGCAGATGGCCGCCATGGGACGCACCGCTGTGGCGGAAGACCAGCGCCATGATTTTTATTTATACATGGATGAATTTCAAAACTTTATTACCGAATCAATCGCCACCATCTTGTCTGAAGCGCGAAAATATCGTTTGGATTTAATAATGGCGCATCAATATTTAAAACAGCTTGAAGACAACAAAGGCAAAACAACCGTGCGCGACGCGGTGCTAGGCAACGCCGGCACGCTTGTTTCTTTCAGAATCGGCGTGGAGGATGCGGAAATTCTGGCCAAAGAATACGCGCCTGTATTTTCCGCCTATGATTTGATAAACATCGAACAGTACACGGCATATACAAAATTGCTTATTGACAATACTGCCGCAAAACCGTTTAATATGCTTGTCTACGGTCCCCAATCCGGAAACAAGGAACTGGCCGCGGCCATAAAAGAATTGTCCCGCCTGAAATACGGCAGACCGCGAGAAATCGTTGAAGCGGAAATCATGGAAAGAGCCCAGCTTGACGCGGCCGTTTCAAAAGGAGAAACTGAATTAAGCGAGGCGACACTTTAATTAATTGTCATGCTGAACTTGTTTCAGCATCTCCTGAAACACGAAAGATCCTGAAACAAGTTCAGGATGACATCTTGTATGACTACGATTTACAGAAAATATCGTCCCCAGACATTTTCCGATGTTTCAGGTCAGGATCATGTCGTCAAAACAATTATAAATGAAATCGCATCTGAAAAAATCGCGCATGCTTATTTATTTTCCGGCCCGAGAGGCACGGGAAAAACCACAATGGCGCGTCTTCTTGCCAAGGCCGTAAACTGCCAAAACCGGAAAAAAAATGAACCATGCAACGAATGTTCCTCCTGCCGAGAAATCACGGCCGGCAACAACATTGATGTCATTGAAATTGATGCGGCCTCTCACACAGGCGTCGATAATGTAAGGGAAAATATAATTGAAAACGCCCAATTCAAACCGACCAGATCTCCTTTCAAAATTTTCATCATAGATGAAGTTCACATGCTTTCCACCAGCGCTTTTAACGCTTTGCTTAAAACACTGGAAGAACCGCCCAGCCATGTAATTTTTATTTTGGCCACAACTGAACCGCATAAACTTTTGGCCACAATCATTTCCCGCTGTCAGCGATTTAATTTTAAAAAAGTCGGATACGAAGAAATGAAAAAACGGCTGGAAAAAATTTGCAAAGAAGAAGAAATTAAAGTTGACCAAAAAATCATAGACAGGGTGATAAATAAAAGCGACGGCTGTTTGCGCGACGCGGAAAGTTTATTAGGCCAGATTTTCAGTTTAAATTTAAAAAATATTGAAGCGGAAGACGCGGAAACCATTCTCCCGACCTCCGACATTCAGACTCTCATTTCCTTCGTTGACTCTATCGTTGGAAATCAGCCGACTGGAGCTTTAAATATTATAAAAACTCTGACCGAAGAAGGCGTTAATTTGGAACAATTCGCTTTTGATGTTCTTGAAATACTCCGACTGATGATGATAATTCAAATTGACGCGCGCGGAAAAAATATTCAGCACGATTTTAGCGACGCGGACTTTATGAAAATTAAAAATATCGCGAAAAAAATTACAGACAAAAAAATTGTGCGAATGATTGAATCTTTGTTAATCAGAAAACGCGACATTAAAATCGCCCCTATCCCCCAGCTACCTTTGGAATTGTTTATTATTGAATTTAGCGATGAAAATTCAGATGATAATTCTTTAAATGGCCCCGCTGCGAAAAAAAACACGGAAACAAAAAAAGAAACGGCGGAGGATAAGCCACGGGCTCAAACAATAACACAGACAATCAAAGAAACAATCTCGCACATTAGGAGCCATCACCAAATTACAACAACGGCTGAACAAATCAAAGAAAAATGGGCCGACCTCATAGCGAAAATTTCCGAACAAAACCACTCGCTTACATTTATTTTAAAAATGAGCGAAATTAAATCAGTTGACAGCGAGGGCCTTCATATAACAGTCCCCTACTCTTTCCACCAAGATAAAATAAATGATCTTAAAAACAAAAAATTAATAGAGGCGCGTTTAAACGACATGTTTTCAGAAAAAATTCTTTTAAATTGCGACGTTAATTCCAGCCAACAGCCAAAAACAGAAGAGGATCTAAATAATTTAGCGGCGGATTTTGGCGGAGAAATTGTCGTATAATTTCAGTATGAAAAAAATTCTTCTAACGCTATTAATATTCACAGCCGCTTCGGCCTTTTTCTTATATTTCATTCAGAAAAACTCTGAAGCGAGCCCAAATCCAAATAACCCAACACCGCCAAATGAACAAACCACGACTACGGCCGAAATAACCAAACAGGCAACAACGAGCCAAAAAATTATAGAGATCAAGAATCCTGAAGTCAATTTTGTAAATCTGCCGGTTCCATTTACTCCGGAAGCCCCCGATGGCCTGATGGTTAAACCATGGAACAACTCCTGCGAAGAAGCATCCACGGTGATGCTTGACGAATTTTATCTTGGCAATACCAACGCGAGAATCCCCAAAGAAAAAGCCAAGAAAATGATACTGCGCTATATCGGAATTGAAAATAAAATATTCGGCTACAACGCGAACACAAACAGCAAGGAGATAGTAAAATTAATAATTGAGTACTCAAAATATTTTGAAGCGCGGATAGTCGCAAATCCGACACTGGACGATATAAAAGAACAGTTGAAAAATGAACGGCCGATTATAGCTCTCTTGAATGGCCGCAAACTGGAAAACCCGCGCATCAATTTTGCCGTAAATGGATCATACTATCATACGTTTGTAATAAAAGGATTTGACGAAGAAAAAAAAGAATTTATCGTAAATGACAACGGCGATCTCAAGCAGGGTCTTGACTTGCGCTACGGCTATGATACAATTTTAGGCGCTTTGGCCGATTACAATCACAAACTTGGAAAAACAGTCGCGCCTCCTACGGTTATTTTCACCAAACAAAGAATCCTTGTTAAAACAGCAAACAGCGGCCGCATATACCTGATTACGGACAATGAAAAACATCATGTAACATCGCCGGCCATCCTCAAAGATAATGGCTGGAAATGGAATATGGTATTAACTGTTGAAAAAGAATGGCTGAATAAATTTTCGGAAGGCTATCCGATATAAAATTCCGAGATCGTCTAATGGTAGGACACGAGACTCTGAATCTCGTTATCTAGGTTCGAATCCTGGTCTCGGAACACGGTTCAATTTATGCCGATTTGGACCACCGTTCGTAGACTAACTTCAATTAACTATGACAAAAAAAGGATCAGAGATTCCGCCCGGCTCATTTCGTCCTGCTCCACCAACAGAATCTAAAATAGGAAGAGAAACTAAACCGGCCAAAGCAGAATCGCATCCAGATTTAGTGGCAAGATATTCTTTGTTTAAAGAAAAATTGGAGCCGAAAAATGAAACGGTTTATCATCCTTGCGGGGCGTATGATGTGTCGCCGTCAATTGCCTTTCCAAAAAGCAGAGTCATATATGTAGATTTGGACAAAAAATCAATTGAGGCTTTAAAAAAAGCGGGGTATGAAGCTTACGCAAAATCCGCTCTTAAATTCAACCCAGGAAACATAGACATTCTCATTCTTCTTAACCCGCAAATACCGCCCGACATACCAGCGTCTCATGTAACTCCAGGCGGATATGTTTTAAGTAATGATTACCATAGAACAGCTTCCACGCTAAAAATAAATCCTAATTTTAAATTGCAAGCAGTTATCGGAAATTCAAAAAACGGCCCAATTTTTGACACCAAAAAGCTAGAAGATTACTGGGCCGAAGTTGAAACCGATGACGAATTCAAGGACGCGCGATTCAGCTGGGGATTAGAAAACTATGAATCCGCCGCTAGGCTCGTAGAGCTTGTAACCGGAAAACGAGAAAATATTCTTCGTGAATATAAAAATATAATCAAGGGCGCAAGAGAACAAGAGAGGCAAGCAGACGCGCGGTTCGTCGCTGAAAATCCAGAAATTAGCATACCTAAAAAAAGCGCGCGAGATCCAATTTTTTTTGAACACAACGGGAAACAACTTATTCTTAATCCAAATTTACCAAGAAAAAAAGGTACGGTTGACGATATTTTTGTTTTTCAAAAAAATATAGAGGTGAATAATTGACAGAAACAAATACAACTGCTAAGGTTTCCTTAACCATAAGGAGGGGAACCAATGGAAAAAAATGGAGCTCCGGCGACTCCGGATTACCCGATCCCGAAGTGGGCACAGCCGTTCTTGATCAAGACGAGCGTAGTGCTCGTGGATGGGAAGCGTTACGTATACGCCATCCTACGGCAAGAAGCGGAACCGGCCATCCCCGGGTTCGTGGGTTGGCCGGATTGCACGTTCCTGTTCATCTCGGACAAGGTGCCGGTTCGCTTCCGGCGCCACTTCCTCGCTCACGAAGTCAGGGAGCGCGACAAGCTGGCTGGACAGCCCGGAAGGTGTCTGGCCGCCCTGCAATTGGAGCTGGCCGGAATCCCGGCTGAAATCCGGGAGGCCTACCTCCCCTACCGCCTCGCGTTCTTCGGCGCGCTCCTGCTCTACTACCGGCAGAAACCGCCCGATGACCCGACGCTGGTGGCAGAACTCACGGCCAGCTACGAACACCTCAAGAAGCTGGTCATGGGCAGGTGAATGGTGAATAAGGAGAACAACACGCACATTCCGCGGGCCGCGCAATCGCAAGGCCCGCGCATTCAAAAACAGCTTTTATAAAAAGGCTGTTTTTGTTTAAGAAGATACAAACAGTTGAATTAAACGCAAATTCATGCTAAAGTAAAGCTTAATATTTATATGGCGCAAATTATAGACGGCAAAAAAATAGCTGAAAAAATAGAAATTCAAACCGCAAAACGGGTGTCTTTGTTAAAAAAGAAGGGCATCACCCCCAAATTGGCGGTTGTTTTGGTTGGCGATCATAAACCATCTCGGACTTACATAAGAAAAAAGCAAGAGGCCGCCGAACGAGTCGGCATTGATTTTAAATTATATGAATTTTCGGGCGATATCGGCAAGAATCAAATTATTGAAGAAATTTTAAAAATACAAAAAGACACGCAACTTTCCGGACTTATAGTTCAGCTGCCTTTGCCTGAACGGCTTTATGTTTCCGAAGTCCTTAACGCCATAAATTCTGAAATTGATGTTGACTGCCTGACTGACGCGAATATCGGCAAGCTGGTGATGAAAACAAATCTGATTGAACCCCCCACTCCATGGGCGGTGATTCATACTTTGAAAGAAATCGGAGTTGATTTGGAGGGCAAAAATGTAACTATAATCGGCATGGGCGCTTTAGTCGGCAAACCTCTCGCGATCATGATGGCTAATGAACTGGCAAGCATCACAACCTGCAACAGCCGCACAAAAAATATTAAAGAAAAATGCCTTGGGGCGGACATCATTGTTTCCGGGGTTGGCAAAAAAAACTTGATTACTGAAGATATGGTGGAGGAAAACGCTATTGTTATTGACACTGGCATTATTTATGAAAATGGAAAAATGTTTGGGGATGTTGATTTTGACGAGGTTTCAAAAAAAGCCAGTCACATAACGCCTACTCCGGGCGGAATCGGCCCGATCACCGTGGCCAAGCTTATTCTAAACACCGTAATTTGCGCGGAGCAAAAAAATAAACAAAAACTTGACGGTCCGGCATATCAATGATATCCTAAACATACATTTTAACTATATTTGTGGAAGTGAGGTTAAATTCCTCCACTGTGCCGCAACGGTAATGTCCCGATCCTTCGGGAACAAGTCCGGTCTTCAAATATAGAATATCCCGAGCAGGAAAAATTTCAAATTCTGCTCGTTAAGCAGTTTTTTTATATTAATCCATATATGTATATGAAAAAAATCTTACTGTTATCCGGAGCGCTCGTGGTAATGGCGCTTGGCTACAATTGGTTTGCCACAAAAAAATCGGCAAACGACATCCCGAATCTGCAAGTTGAACAAAAACAAACAATTAACGCGACCCTAAATCTTGAAGCGAACGGACAAGCTAGAAGTTTTTCCGGCAACATTGAAAACGGAAAAAGCGCGGCGGATTTTGTTATCTTGCTGACCGAAAAAAATAATCTGCAATTAAAAACAAAAGAATACACTGGCATGGGAATTTTAGTTGAAGGAGTAAACGGAGTTGAAAATAACAATGATGAAAAAAAATACTGGATGTTTTATGTGAACGGCCAAATGTCGCAGGTTGGACTTTCTCAATATATCGTAAAAAATGCTGACAAAATTTCTTTAAAATACGAAAAATCTAATTTCTAAAATTTTATGTATTACTTACCAGCCATACTTCTGCTAGCTCTCGGATTGGTAGCGCGACTGGCTCCGCATCCGGCAAATTTCACTCCAATAGCCGCGATCGCTTTATTTGGAGCTTTGTATCTCCCGCGAAAACTCGCGATAGCCGTGCCACTGGCAACAATGTTCATCAGCGACATTTTTATCGGATTTTATGAGTGGCCAATTATGACTGCTGTCTATGCCAGTTTTGCGATTGCCGGAATAATAGGCTTGGTGGCGCGCAAAAACAAAAAATTCCGCGCGATATTTGGCGGAACTCTTTTAGCCAGCCTAACTTTCTTTTTAATAACAAACGCGGCGGTTTGGGCGTTCGGAACAATGTATCCTCGCAATTTATCCGGCTTATTTGAAAGTTACTACATGGCTATCCCCTTCTTCCGCAACAGTCTGCTGGGCGATTTGTTTTATACCGGTATATTGGTAGGCGGAATGGAAGCGATATCTTTACTAAAAAAACAACCGGTGGAAATTAAAAATTAATTTTTTCTCATCCATACATTACTTCCGGCGGCTGTTCCGGTTTTGCTGGAGTCTGCTCTTCTTTTACCCCAATTTTCTTTAGCGGACTCTCAATCGCTTCAACCGGCAAATTGATAGGCGGTTCAGCCCTCTTGCTGGCGGTCTTTTGCAACAACGGCGTCTTTACAAGCGGCATTGGGAAGTGCCAAATCGTAGCCAGCTCTTCAATATTTAAAATATACGGATTCTTGCCGATTTTTATTTTTCTTTTCTTAAACGCGGTGGCGAATTTTTGTTTTAAATACCCTATTCTATAATTTTTAAAAGCATAGCTGGCAAAAGTTCCAAGTTTAACGGTCAACGAGTTCCTCCCGCCGTAATTGAACTGATTCATTGAACCGACAAAACCCTCCATGCATTTGCTTGGATTAAATACTTCTTGTCTCGCGACATAAAGGACTCTAACTTTTGATTTAAAACCGACTTTAGAAATTTTATCTTCCACGGCGGAAACAGTGTCTTTCATCCCTGGAGTTAAATCAGATATTTTACCGGGAGTTTCTTCTTTTTTCTTTTCGGGTTTGGCCGGCGTAGCCGGAGGGTTTATGGCGGTCAAAATTTCGGTGAACAAAACGCTTAAAAATTTAAACAGGAAAAATTGTTTGGCAACAGATTTTTTTTGCGCGACTATCCCCTTGACTAAATCAATGCCGACCTGTTTCCAGCCATCTCCGGTCGGTTCTATTATAATATGCAACCACAAATTTTCTCCAGCTCCTATCCTGGCAAAATTTTCCAAAATAGCGGCCATTGGATCGTTAAATTGATAATCTTTTGTAACACTATGTTCAAACTCTTCGTAAGTTCTTACCGGATATGCGTCAGGCGCGGACAAACCAAATTCAAGTCCAACAATATCATGATCTTTATTAGGAAACGAACTTGAAAGGACACTTGTATAATCCTCAACTTCGGTAATTTCAGCCATCGGATATTGAGCGTAAACTGCCGCCTCTACCAAATCTCTAAATTGCGCTTCAGTGTAAATTAAAAACTGAATATACCCTTCTATGCTGATAATTTCCAGACTAAACCATTTTTGCTTCCAACCATACCAGTATTTTTGACCAAAATTAGGCGTAAGCAAAGCGCCGCTTAATTGCGCGAATATTTGCTCAACCGCTTTGGGACTTTGAATTTGTTCTGGAGGGACGTCAACCGCCAAAAGAACCCATTTCCAATTCGCCGTATGTTTTGCCCGCCGCACTTCGATCCACATTTCCGCTCCCATAAAAAAGAAAATCAGCGCGATGATCGCCCATCCGCCTATCGCAAAAAGCGCTTTTACAAGCTCATTGCTTGGCAAACTAAATAAATTGACCCAAAATGTCCAATCTAAAGCATTTCCAAAAGGCAGCTCTACAACAAAAGGATCCATATCATTTGCTCAATATCTTATAGACGCCTAGGTAGATGATAAGAACGGCAAAAACCGTCCACCACAATCCCAAAGTACCGGAAATCCAACCACTATAATACGCCAACAAGCATACTATTGTTGCCGCGATAGCCGCCATGTGGCGCATGAATTTGTCTGTCATAGTTAAAAAATAAACTTTTTATCTTTCTCGCTCATTTTAAATATAATACCATATTTTTTAATTTAAAGAAACCCCTTTTCCAAGGAGTAACTTTATAAAAATTGATGAAACTTACGTCCGCCTTCTCTGTTTCCAATTGTGAACTACGACTAACAACGGACTCGCAATAAATATTGAAGAATACGCCCCGCTGGCTATGCCGATGAGAAGGGCGAGTGAAAAATATTTGATAGTGTGGCCGCCCAAGAAATATAAGGCGATCAGCGGCAAAAGTGTCTTAAACGTGGTATTGATGGAACGCATCAATGTCTGATTTAAACCCACATTTACGGTGTCGGAAAAATCCTCGGAGCCGTGTCTGATCAGGTTCTCTCTAATTCTATCATACACAACAATTGTGTCGTTTACAGAGTAACCCAGCACGGTCAAAATTGCGACTACGAACGCTGTATCAACCTCTACCCCCAAGAACCGGCCTAGCACGGCAAAAACGCCCATAACAAGCAAGACATCATGAAAAAGAGCCACTATGGCCAAGACGCCATATTTCCAGCTTGCCACCGGCCGAGAGACCTTTCTAAAAGCATAAGCGACATAAACAATAATGCCAAGATTAACAAAAAAAATCGCCCAAACAGCCCGCTGTTTTAACTGTTTGCTGACCGATGAACCGATTGTTTCAAATCTTTCCTCGCGCATTTCGCTGTTTTCTGTCTGCAACTTTGACAGCATAATTTTGAGCACGGCTTGGTGCTCGCTTTCTGATAAAAATTCAGTGCGAATTAACACGCCCTTGTCTCCAATATTCTGAACTGATTGATTTTTAATGCCGGCTGACTGTAAAGCGTCTTGGATTACTGTCTGGCTCGGACGATTTTGGCTGAAAGAAAGTTCCATCATAGATCCGCCGGTAAAATCAATCCCAGGCTTAAGTCCCCACAAAACTAAAAATGCGACACAAAACAAAGTTATCAACCCGCTAATCACCAGCCAAATTTTAGAATACTTTATAAATGGTATTATCATACTATTGCTTCACTGTTAATTCTTCTTTTTTCTTGTACCCAAGAAACATTATATTCCCATCTTCTTTTATAATTGGCAACAGAGCTCTCATCATTGTTCTGGTCAAAACGATGGCTGAAAACATACTGACCAGCACGCCAATCGCCAGTACAACCGCGAAACCCTGCACAAAACCGGTGCCCATCCAAATCATAAATACGCAACTGATAAGAGTGGTAATGTTGCTATCACGAATTGACGGCCATGCCCTCACAAACGCTTCTTCCATGGCCGTTCTCAAACTTTTACCAATTCTCAATTCTTCTTTCAGACGTTCAAATATCAAAACATTCGCGTCAACGGCCATGCCGATGGAAAGTACGAAACCGGCGATGCCAGATAAAGTCAATGTAACTCCGATAAGTTTGAAAATCGCCAAACTTAAGACAGTATAAGCACACAAAGCAATCGCTGCTACAAATCCCGGAAGCCGATAATAAATTATTGTGTACAAAAGCACGGCAATCAAACCATAGATTCCGGCTTTAAAACTCTTGGCCATTGACTCGGCGCCGAGCGTGGCATCAACCTTCTGCTGGCTGATAAGTTCAACCGGAACAGGCAAAGCGCCCGAGTTTAATCGTTGTGAAAGAAGTTTCGCCTCTTGGATTGAGAAACTTCCGCTGATCACCGCGCTTCCATTTGTGATTGATTCATTTACAACCGGAATGCTGATCGGAGTTCCATCCAAAAAAATTGCAATCGCTTTCCCGATATTTCTTTCCGTTAAATCCCCAAATAATTTCGTGCCCTCATCGTCAAACTGCAAAGAAACCTGAACCTGCCCTGTATTTTGGTCCTGCGCGACTTCAGCCCGCTTCAACTGCTTGCCCGATAAACCGGTAGATTTCCAATCCGATTTCGGCGGAACTATATCGGTAGCAGATTTTGTTTTTACATATATTCTTGCAACCTCATAAACCTTAGGCGTCTTTTCGGCTTTTTTATAAATTATATGCCAACCGAATTGAGTTTCAACCGGGCTTGAAATTTCTCCCACCGGCATCTCAAAAGCCATTTTGGCAAATTCCGGCACAACTTGTTTATAAGCAAAATACCCCAAGTCGCCGGCTTTTTCATCAGCCCTCGGTTCTGTTGAAAATTCTTTCGCGAGATCGGCAAAATTTTGCGGCGTTGCCTTACTCCTCACTTCTAAAATTTTAACTTTCGCTTCGTCTTTTGTGTATTTCTGTTCACAGCCTTGGGTTCCGGCGTAACAAATTAAAATATGAGAAGCAAAAACTTCTTTCTCCCCATCTTTCGCGGAAATTCTTTTTACAATATTCAATCCGTCAAAGCTTTGCACTGTTTCTTTGCTTATTTCACCATCCTTATGAGTTTCAGCCCACGCATAAATTTCCGGATAAACCTGTTTTTCAACAAAACCCAAATTTCCACCATTTGATTTGCTTTTATCATCCTGCGTGTATTTTGAAACGGCTTCCTCAAATTTCATGCCATTTTTTATGGCGGCCAGCGCTTCGTTAATTTTTGTCCGCGCGTCTGCGTTAAATTTATCCAATTCCTTTTTTTCTTCCGCGGTTAAATCCCTGGGCGAGTCATTATTTTCTTCTTTGAATTCTAAAATTGGCGTTTCGCCGATCATTTTTATGGCCTGACTAACATCGGTTACGCCTGGCAGTTCAACAATGATTCTATATTCATCGCCGACTCTGGTTGTTAGAACCAATGGCTCGGCAACGCCCAAACCGCCTCTTACTCTTCTCTCAATAACATCGCGAACGCCCTCAACCGAATCAGCGTGGTCGCCATCAGGAATCACCGAAGTGTCAGCTTTATAAATCAGATGCGCTCCGCCCTGCAAATCAAGACCAAGATTAAAACCATTGTCAGGAAACCTTGGCAAGCCAAGATTCGCGCTTTTATTTACCCAATCAATGCCTTTGTTGGCGTAAACCGGAAAAACTATCAACGCCGAAATCAAAACCAAGGCGACAATGCCATAAATTTTCCATCGCTGATTGGCAGAAGGACTGATTCTTTGTTTTACCGCCATATATCAATATTGTTAAATTCGTGATTAATCTTACTTGTTTTTAATATTTTTGGCAAGTGGATTATTACGCGCCGTGGCACTTCTTGTACTTTTTCCCGCTTCCGCACGGACACTGATCGTTACGGCCAATAACATTACCCGAGTCAT
>JBBTQE010000027.1:0-6405 GCA_038065775.1 Patescibacteria group bacterium | reverse complement strand
GCAGGCGCGTCATTGCTGGATTTGCTCGCGCCTTTCAAAATCAAATTTCCTTTATCCATGACGGATGGAGCAAGTTGAATCCCCAAATTAACTTTATAAATCAAATATACAACTTCCTTTTGAATTAAATTCAACAGCTCGCTGAACATGCGAAAAGTTTCTTTTTTGTACTCAACAAGCGGATCATGCTGGCCATACCCGCGCAGACCAATGCCTGTACGCAGATAATCAACGGCCACCAGATGGTCAATCCACAAATTATCAATCGCCCGCAACAAAACTTGCTTCTCAATTTCCAAAATCATTTCTTTTTCCGGCACTTGTTTCACCAATAAATTTTCATATTTTTCTTTAGCCAGCTCCGTAAAATATTCTATAATTTGACTGCGAATTCCAACATCATCAAATTTGACTTCCCTCTTGCCGGCCGCAAGTTCATTTATTTTATCTTTCTCTTCCTGTGATAACGGAAAAATAGTTACAACCGACTCAACAATCTCTTTAACATTCCATTCGCGCCTATCTTCGGTGTTTGTGTGAAAAGAAACAATTTGCTCTATTTCTTGCTCAATCATTTCTAAAATAATACTCCGCATTGTTTTGTCGGCTGTCATTTTGGACAGAGATTCCTCGTCGCTCCGCTCGCTCGGAATGACAAACGACCCTCCTCGCAATGACATCTTTTCATTCTCAAACGCCTTCAAAACCTCGCGTCTCTTTCCATAAATAACTTCCCTGTGTCTGTTCAAAACATCATCATACTCTAAAAGGTGCTTTCTCATGTCAAAATGCATGCCTTCAACTTTTCGCTGGGCTGATTCAATTAAGCGCGTAATCATTCTCTGCTCTATCGGCATGTCATCAGGAACGCGTAAAGTCGTCATCACCGACCTGATTCTGTCCCCGGCAAAAATTCTCATCAGATCATCTTCGGTTGAAAGATAAAATTGCGACTCGCCGGAATCTCCCTGACGACCCGAGCGGCCGCGCAACTGATTGTCTATGCGTCTGCTTTCGTGACGCTCTGTGCCGATCACAAACAAGCCTCCGGCAGTCCTCGCTTTTTCCGCCTCGTTCACATCCGGTGGATTGCCGCCGAGAATAATATCAACTCCTCTGCCGGCCATGTTAGTTGCCAATGTCACTGCTCCGGGCCGGCCGGCCTGCGCGATGATCTCGCCTTCACGCTCATGATTTTTCGCGTTTAAAATTTCGTGTTTAATGCCTTCGCGCTCCAAAAACAAACTCAATGCTTCATTTTTATCAACCGAAACCGTGCCGATTAAAACCGGCTGGCCTTTTACCTGGAGTTCTTTAACTGTTTGGGCGACGGCTTTATACTTCGCGTCCTCTGTTTTATAAATTCTATCCGGATGATTAACGCGCCTGCTCGGTTTGTTTGGCGGAACCACCGCAACTTCAAGTTTATAAATTTTACCAAACTCCTCGGCTTCAGTTACCGCCGTGCCAGTCATGCCGGCGAGTTTTGGATACAAACGAAAATAATTTTGAAAGGTAACCGTGGCCATGGTTCTGCTCTCATGCTGAATTTTCGCGCCTTCCTTGGCCTCTATGGCCTGATGTAAACCCTCGCTGTATCGCCTGCCGGGCATTTTCCTGCCTGTAAATTCATCCACAATAATTACCTCGCCATTTTCCAGAATATAATCACGATCAAGCAAAAATAAAGTTTGCGCGCGCAAGGCCTGCTCCATATGATGCACCATGCTAATTCCGCCTTCGGCATAAATATTTTCAATGCCCAGCCATTTTTCCATTTTGTTTATACCAGCATCGGTTAAGGTCGCGGAACGCATTTTTTCATCCACATTATAGTCCTCATTTTCTTTTAACCGTTTTACCAGATCGGCAAATTTGTAATACATATCCGCCGCTTCCTCTGCCGGAGCGGAAATAATAAGCGGAGTGCGAGCTTCATCAATTAAAATTGAGTCAACTTCATCAACAATGGCGTAAAAAAACTGCCTCTGCGACATCTCTGATAAATTCTGCACCATGTTGTCGCGCAAATAATCAAAACCAAACTCATTGTTTGTGCCATAAACAATATCACACTGGTAAGCGTCCTTCCGCGAGCACGGCTCAAGATATTCCGATTCAACCTTAAACATTCCTTTGGCGTCGCGCTCCTTGTCTATTTTTCCGCCTTCGGCCTTGCTGTCATCCTGAGCGTCAGCGAAGGATCTCTGTCCGTTCGAGTGCGAGAGAGATTTGCCCCTCGGGGTATCTTCGACCTCGTCGCTTTGCTCGCTCGGAATGACAGTCCTGCTGTTATATCTAAACGACACCATCTGATTTTGAATAACGCCAACGGTTAAACCGAGCGCGTCATAAATCTGCCCCATCCAAACCGCGTCGCGTTTTGCCAAATAATCATTTACGGTAACAACATGGACCCCTTTTCCTGCCAGAGCATTTAGATACACCGGCAATGTGGCAACCAATGTCTTGCCCTCGCCGGTTCTCATTTCAGCTATGCTTCCTTGATGTAAAACAACTCCGCCGATAAGCTGGACGTCAAAATGGCGCATTCCGGTTACGCGCTTTGAAGTTTCACGAACAACGGCAAACGCCTCGGGCAGAATATCATTCAGAGTTTCGCCTTTTGTCAGACGCGCCTTAAATTCGTTCGTTTTCGCGCGCAAATCAGCCGAAGATAATTTTGAAATCTCCGGTTCTAAAGAATTTATTTTTTCCACAATCGGTTGAATCTTTTCAAGAACTTTTGCGTTCGGATCGCCGAAAAGTTTGGACAAAAATGACATATAGTCGATGTCATCTCGAACGTAGTGAGAGATCTCTGTCCGTTCGATTTGGACAGAGATTCTTCGTCGGTCGCCATCCGCCAGCCGGCGGAGCGACCTCGCTCGGAATGACAATTTACATTTATTATAAACAAAAAAGCGCTTTGAGAAGCGACTTTATTTTAACATAACCGGCGCATATAATCAAGGGCGTTCCGACGCCGATGCCAGAGATGGAACCTTGTTTAATCTAAGCGGAAATTTAGACGGCTTATTTTGATAAACAGCTAACACATGCGCCGTGATATCTGTCCAATTAAAGTGTTCTCTTAAAAATTCCACGCCATGCTCGCCTCGGCGCTGAACCGCTTCGGAAAAATCAAGCAGAAAAACAAGTTTTTCAAAAAGATCATCTACGTTTTTTGATTCAAAAGAGTAACCGGCGTGGTCTATTAGCTCCAAATTTTCCGGTATGTCGCTCACCAGCACGCACTTGCCGTGGCTCATCGCTTCCAAAATTGTGATGGACAGCCCTTCGGCTTCGGATGGATGCACATATAAATACGCGTTCGCGAAAAGCTGGCAAAGCATCGCGCCTGTTTGAAAACCGGTAAAAATAATGTTCGGATTGTTATTGGCGAGTCGTTTTAAATAAACCATGTAGTCCTCCGTAAAACTCGGCGCGCCGACAATAACCAACTTGCGCAAAATTCCGCCCGGCCAATTTTTCGCGTCTGACCCAAAATGTCTTTCCAGTTTTTTATACGCCTGAATAAGATAATGAATGCCCTTGTGTTTGATAAGCCGCGCCACTGTCAAAATATATTCTTCACGTTTCAAACCGAAATGCTTGATTTTGCTATCATTATTCATCAAATGAATACTTACGCCGTTTGGAATATAAACAGTGTCCTTATTGTATTTGCGCTTGCAGTATTCTTGAATCGCGTGAGAGACCACGATTGTTTGGTGTGGAAAATGGCAGGCGGTCCACTCGCCGAATCCGAGATACCAGCGCGCGAATATCCCCCATTTTTTATGAAACCGATCAATGCTGTGAAAAGTAACGATAACTCTGGCCCGCGGCTTGAAAACGCGCGGAATCCAGGCGAGCGTTGAAGGTCCGACGCCGTGATAATGGATAACATCAACTTTTTGAAATAAAACATGAAGCGTGGCGAAAAAAACATGGGTGATTGTATCCAAATTTTTTGTCGGGATGGAAGGCAAGGACACCAATTTAATCCCCTTATATTCTTTTTCATCCTGTTTCAAAAAACGCGGGCGGATATAAACGCTCACTTGATGGCCCGACTGCGCCAAGCGCGCGGACAATTCTTCCACATGCCGTTCTATTCCTCCGCTTTCCCGCATCAAACCAGGCACTCCTTTTTGTCCGATCATTGCGATACGCATACAATTTATTATTACAATTACATTGTCATCCCGAGCGAGCCATAAGGGCGACGAGGGATCTTACTAAAAACGGACAGAGATTCCTCACTCCGTTCGGAATGACAGTATCCTCTCCGCCTCGCGCTCCACAACTTCGCCATCGTATTCTCCGGAGTGAGCTGTAACGCCTTCGTATATCGGACGCTTTTGATCTAAATGCAAATTAAAAATCACCGACTCACCCTCGTCTTTTATGTAAACATGAAAACGCGGATAAAAAAGACGACTTAATCGCCGTGTGTAGCTCGCCTGTCCGGTTCGCCTGTCCAGCAATTTTCCATACCCGCACCGGCGGATAAATTTTTCCGGATCTGGAATTTGAATTTTGTTGAATTTAATCTGCATATGTTGTTTGCTAATTCGATTTGTCATTCTGAGTGAAACGAAGAATCTCTGTCCGTCGTCGTCAATCGAGACAGAGATCCCTCGTCGGCGCGAGCTCGCTCGGGATGACAGAGCTACGGAGTTAATGTCGTTGATGTGGCAGAAATACTAACAACATTTTTTTCCACAAACACCGGACCGACATTAACAATAATACTTTTTACAGGATCATAAATAAACGCTTTTTTGGCAACCTGATACACTAAAACAATATCGCCATTTTTCGCGTTCGCGTAAAAACTTTGATCTTTTTTTATTTTCTCAACATCAATTATGGTGGCGATAATCGGTTTTTCATTGTCTGGTAATAAAATTAATTTTCCAACATTCTCAACAACTTCGCCGCTCCGCTGTTCTTGTTTTGTTTTTAACTGATTCAGAGAACCAAAATCATATTTTTGTTTTGAAACCGCGTCAGACACAACCTTATAACTGTAAAATCCCCAGGATAATCCCAGCGCGGAAATAATTAACAAAATAAGCAGAACCGCAACTGCCCATTTTGGAATTATTATTTTTTGCTTGCGAGGCATAAGTTACTTCTCCATTCTATATAATTGCTGGATTTCCGCTGCCGAAAGCGCGCGGTTGTAGGCGCGGACGTCGTCAAGGGAGCCGTTAAAATAATAAACACTTCTTTTGAGAATTTTTAATTTTTATAAACTATAACCTACCAAAGCGCTTTTGATTAATGATATCTTTGTCTCAAATTCAGGCATGAAAGCAACTTCCTCGGAAAAATCAATGTCATCAAAAAAAGAAAGTTGGGCGCGAAATACTTTCTCATTGAACTCCTTGCCAAACATTGATCGAGCCCTGACGATAATACGGCTCAAACCGCCATATTTTTTGATAACAAAATACATGTCAACATAGTCCTTCCATTTCGCGCGACGACCCAACGCATAGGCCTTCATTGCCGCCAATGTAAGCAAATCCGGCAGACGAATACCTGTCGCTGGATTATGATGAAAAGCCATGCGGAATGGATACTCAAGGAAGGTAAATCTAACCCCGTTTACTAAAATTGTATATTGACCTTTTTCATCAAACACGACGCGGTCAATTTTGTTTATTTTGATAATAGTTTTTCGTATGCTTCCATTGTCAAATGGTTTATTTGAGAATAGATCAAAATCAATTGATCGCCGATGACCCAGATGCAAAGCAATAGCTGTGCCGCGAACAAGACCGAAATTTAATGAAAATTTTTTTACAAGTGGCAATAATTCAAGCTGTGACTCTGACAAAATTTCATTATGCATAATGCCTAAAATAAAGATCAAAATAATTGGCGATTTTTGGATTATAATTTTGTCGAACGCCGCGCAATTGCCTGCGAAAAATTCGCGCGGCTTTTTGAATGCCAACTATTTTTAACATTCCCTGGACATCCTCCCAGTCGCCATTATTTAATACCGCCTCCACGATTGCTTCCGTAGACAGCTTTTCAGAATGCTTAACATACCGTACAAGATACGGCATTTTTTTAACAAAATCAGATAAAATCATGCGATAAATTATGTTGAATATGAAAGTATTATACCAAAAAAATTGACTTTGGTCAAAGGTATGAACGGGGGTGATACGGGACAAATACCCCTCGTCTCTCCACTAACGTAGGGGGGAGGAGCCGCGAGAGACATCCTACCGTCCCATTCTATATAATTCTTGAATTTCTACGGCGGATAGAGCGCGATTGTAGACGCGGACGTCGTCTAATCGCCCTGAAAAATAATTTGCGTTAGAATAATTATTTCCAAAAGCAGAGTTTGAATTAAAAATAGATGCCGGAACTGCG
>JBBTQE010000026.1:0-6828 GCA_038065775.1 Patescibacteria group bacterium | reverse complement strand
TTTGGCGTTACATTGAGCCACATTAAAGCCGCGCCCAATAAACCGCCTAAAAACATGCCTTTTTTGAATCTGCCCATATATTTAGTTTAAACGAATGATAATGTTAGTTTGTCATTCCGACGACACATTCGCTCCGCTCAGTGTAAACTCCGGAGGAATCTCTGTCCTGTTCGTCTGAAAACCACCAGACAGAGATCCCTCACCCCTGCGATGGGGATTCGGGAAGACAACAGGAAAAACTCGCTATGAGTTTTATACCAAACTATTATACAACGACATTGCCTTCTCTGCAATATCCCTGGCGGATAAACCATTTTCTCCCTGAATATCTAGAATATAATCAGCCTGCCTTGAAAGACGAGGCAAATAGTACCAATTGTATATTTTTATAATTAAAGAATAAAAATCCGTAACAACAATCTGCCCGTGATACACTATAAAAAAGGGCGCTTTGCCTTTTTTTGCCCAGCGTAAAACCTTCCCGCCAGCGCCAAAAAATGACGCGTGCAGGATCACCAAATCAGAATCATCAAGATGCAAGAAGGCTTCGCCCACAGTGGCGTCTCCTTGATATGAATGAACCGCCGGGGAAGACTCCTCCACTTCTTGCCTCACGGACCGAGAAGGACTTTCATACTGAAGCGTGATCGCTTCCACTTCAACTCCAAGCTCGTGTTGAGCGTTAAGGATACTAAAAGCCCGCGACCTAATATCGTCAAAATAGCCAAAGGCGGACGGAATAATATGAATGACGCGCATTCTACTACTTCTTAATCACCACCAAATGTACATTCGGCGATGGTATGCGACAAAATAAAACGGATTCCAAATAAACCCATCCGTTAACAATATCTTTAAAAAATTTCACAATTGGCAATCTTTTTTCTTTTGCAAAATATGTTTCGTTGTTAACCTGCGCCAGCTTTTTCTTCCTTACCGCCCTATCCAGAGACCAAAAAGTCATAATGCCCAAGACCTGCCCCAAAAGATGCTCGCTGTAGCGCGCGCGTGTAATATTAAAATTATTTTTTCTAAACAAATCAAACAGCGATCGCCGTGAAAAATAATTAATGTGCCCGGCATACTGTCTGGTCAGCTCATGCCCTTTCTGTCTGATGAATTTTTTTATCCAATGCCACATGGATAAAACATCGCCTTCGCACGGCACGTGGCAATAAAACACCCCGCCCTGTTTCATAATCCTATTAATTTCCGCAAGCATCGCGTCCGGATCATCAACATGCTCAAGCACGTCAAAAATGAGAACCGCGTCAAAAAAACCGCTTGCGTATGATGTGCCTTTTTGCCCACTCAAATCATAAACTACTCCATCGTTGGCTTGCTTAGCCGCTTCCAAGGCATTTTTGCTGATATCACAACCATAACAATCTAACTCCGGTTTTAATTTTTTTATAGCGCGGATAAACCGCCCGACCCCGCATCCGATTTCCAAAACTTTCGCGCCCTGTTTCAAGCCGGCAATCGCCGACAACCCCTGACTCAAACGAAAACTTGTTGGATTTTTAAAATCCAAACTCGCCGTTCCCCTCCCCCAAATTGACTTTTCGTAATCAAATTCGCTCATATACTTAATTGGCAAGCAATCCTTGATACAAACTCTCCAGACTTTCCATATGTCTATGCCAGCTATATTTTTCTATAACTCTGCTTCGCCCATGCTCGCCCATCTCTTTTAATTTGTCCGCCGGCATTGCTAAAATCTGATTTATTCGCTCGGCCAGACTTTCGGCTGAACCTTGCTTAAATAAAAAGCCATCAACTCCGTCGCGGATTCTATTCCTTATCCCGGGAATATCAGTGCCAATAACCGGCAAACAACATGCCATGGCTTCAACAATGACTAAAGCAAACGACTCATAATCAGACGACATAATAAGACAATCGGCAATATTGTAATAATCAGAAACCTGCACATCATTTGGACAAGAGCCCATAAAAAAGATTTTCTCCCCCGCACCCAAATCATTAGCCATTTTTTTATATTTTTTCAAATAATTACCGCCGCCAACTACGACCAAGCGCACATTTTTATCATTTATTAATGTCATCGCCTTAATCGCCAAATCAACTCTTTTTAGGGGCATTAAATTTGCCACAAAAAGCAGTATCTTTTTCCCAGATAATTCTTCCAAATTCACATCCCGCAAATCTACCGGCAAACGTTTAAATACTTTTGTGTCAACTCCATTTGGTATTTCTATAACTTTGTTCTTGTCAATATGCGAGGCGAATCGTGAGGCATCAAAATATTCTTTGTCTCCAACGATTATTTTTTTTGCTACAGCAAACATTTTGCGCGGGAACAAACTATCATAAATTTTTTGCAAAAACTTCTTAATGAAACCGCTCGGGCGCGCGTCCATTTGGTACGAGATGATCAGCGGTTTTTCACAAAGGCCAGAAAGGAATAGCCCGTAAAACGGATAATGTAAATGCACCAGATCAAATTGTTTTAACATTGAAGAAATTTGTGGCACGACACCGGCGTTGCCCATGCGAAACAATGGCTGTAGCCGGACAACATTGAATTGATAGATAGAATCGTCATATGTGATTTTTGGATACTTTAAAGTGAAGACGGTAACATCGTGTCCGCTATCAGAAAGAAACTGTGATTCGCTTCTACACACATTTCCCATGCCACCGATATTGGGAGGAAATGTGGAAACAATTTGCGCGATTTTCATACTTTCGTTTCTTCTTTCTTTTCGTTCAAAGCGATTTTACGGGTCAATTTCGTTATATCCCTGTTAAGTTTTTCTTGCTTAACCATTAATCTAAAAAAAACAAAAAATAAAATAACGAGCGAAATATATACTATCAAATCCGCTCCCCTTCCAACTCCGACCAATCGAGCAAGATAGTAAGTGAAGTCGGGCATGGCCACGACAAATGAAGCCGAAACCCAAAAAATTAACCACATGACCAGCCCGTCTTTCATCAAATCCCCCAACCTATACCTGGCAACAACTCTAATCATCGCGAAAACAAAAAAACAAATTAATAATATCTGTATAATCATACTAATTAAGAAATTTTCCGCGCAATAACTCTAATAAAATTTTGATTCCGCCGGAAAAACCCTGCCCATATTCATGGTACATGACCTCGACCGGATGTTCAATATGGGCTAAATTTTGTTGTTTAAGGAGTTTAATTATTTCAGAATTATGAGCCATTCTATCGTGATTTATGTGGAGTTTCTCAAGAGCCCGCCTAGTAAGAACCCGAAAACCATTGTGAGCGTCGGAAAGCTTCACCCCTGTAATAATTCTGTTGATCAGCCTGCCCAATGGAAAAAGAATGTGTCTTTTTGTCCATGGGATATTAGAGCGTCCATCTAAAAATCTTGAGCCAAGCACGACATCCAAATTTTTTTCTTCCAGAATTTTAATCGCGGACTTAATATCGGCAGGGTTAAATTGGCCATCAGCGTCAAAATGGACGACTAATCGCGCGCCCATACTCAACGCGCATTCATTTCCAGTTTGCAAAGAAGCGCCCTGTCCTCTATTAATTTCATGGCTTACTACATGTGCGCCCATACTGCCGGCAACCTCGCGAGTATTATCCGTTGAGCCATCATCAACCACAATAATATTCTTATATCCATGTTCAAAAAGACCTCCCATTACGCGACCTATTGACTCTTCTTCATTAAACGCCGGTATGACAATAAATACCATAAACTAACTAGCTTTCCGATCAAAAAGTAGCGCCTCTTTGTTTGCAATCGTATAATCTATCGTTTTTTCAAGTCCATCCTCAAGCCTGACAAGAGGCATCCAGCCCAAAGCCCCTTTTACATATACTAAATCCGGAGCGCCCTTTCTTGTCAAGAAAAGCAAAGATTTTTCAAAAACAATCTTTGAGGATGAACTCGTCATTTTTACGATCATCTTGGCGACATCGGCCATTTTAACAATCCGGTCATCGCCTAAATTTACTATTTTAGTATCGGGCGCGCTTGACATCAGTCTTACCAGCCCGTCAACAATGTCGGTAACATAACAAAGCGATGTTGAAAAACTTTCATCGCCATAAATGATTATATCTTTCCCATTCAACGCGTTAATAATAAAATCAGGAATCATCTGCCCTTCAAACAATTTCATGCGCGGGCCATACGTAGTGAATACACGAGCGATTTTGGCATCAACGCCATACACTTGCCTATAAGTTTCAACGCATGTCTCGGCGAATCTCTTACCCTCGTCATAGCAAGCTCTTGGAGACAAGTGGTCAACAATTCCCTGATCGCCTTCCTTAAATATTTGTTTCTGGTCAGTCGCGTTTCCGTAAATAACCGAACTTGAAGTAAAGATGTATTTAGCGCGATATTTTACGGCCAAATCTAAAGTATTAATCATGGCCGAAGAATTTGCCCACAATGATTTCATCTTAAGTTTTTCAAAATCAAGCGGACTGGTCGGGCAGGCCAAATGATAAATTTCCTGAACCCCCTGAAACTTAACTCTAAATTTTTCCAACTCACCAAATTTGTTCAGATCAATCGGCTGATTAGCGTCATATTTGATAAATTCAAAATCAGGATACTGCAATAAATGCTGAATATTGGTAGCATGAGAATTAGAAAAATCGTCAAGACAAATCACTTTTGCCTCTTTCAAAAGCCGCTCGCAAAGATGCGTCCCAATAAAACCGGCGCCCCCGGTTACCAATACGTTTTTTTTCTCAAAAATCGGAGTGTCTGTCATATATAAAAAATTGCTAAAATCTAAATTCTAATATTTAAATTGTATCATCATTCCTTATGGTTGACAATGTTTTGCGGCGCAAATGTTGTTAAAGGCTAATTCTTCCCCCATTCTTCCGCCTTCCAACTTCTGCTCGGCAAATCTATAATCAATCTCTGGTTCTCGCCTGCCCTTTTTACAAACAAAATCGCGTTTGGACTATCGCCCCATACAGTATCAATTTTTAAACTTGAGAAAGAAGTTATACCGGATAAAACCAAATTCGTTAATTTTTTCCTCCCGGACCAATCCCATGTATTTACAGTTAATTTTCCTTTCTTCAAATCAGCCAAAATCAATAGGCCCTCTACTGTTGCCCATTTACTGGATTTCTCCGAATAATTTGGCAATAAAAACTCGCGCAAGATTTTTTTATTTGATGACACGCGAACAATGTAATTTTTATTCTTCTTGACTAGCTTGGCGTCAAAAACAAGCGGCGTCTCCGGAACGATGGCTTTTGGCGCTGACTCCAAAGCCAAAGTCACTGCCCGCAAAACATTCAGCCGGCCATAACCTATTTTACCAACATATGAAGGATTGAGAGGCTCAATATCGTCAGAACTTTTTAAAATAGCTTCAATTAATTCATTCACGCGCCACTCCGGCCTTATTGATTTTAACAAAGCGGCCGTACCGGCAACTAGCGGGACTGAAAAACTGCTTCCATACCACGGGCCGTCAAATTCCTTGCTAAAACCCGATTGTGGCGCGTATTTCTGCGTGCTATAGATACCTTCTCCCGGCACTGACAAATCAACGCATTCTCCGGTATTGGCAAACATACTGACCTTATCGCGCAAGTCAACCGAAGTCACCCCCAAAATCCAATTAACTTCACCGCCCGCGTCAAGACAAACCGGATACCTTTTTGTTTTATAAAAATCACCCTCAAAATCAGCGTTGTTGCCGGCCGCAGAAACCACCAGCACGCCTTTTTTGTAAGCATTGTAAAAACTTTCTTTAAAAATAGAGTTGCTTTCTACGCCTACAAAACTGGTAACAATTATATCGGCTCCATTTTTAACCGCATAATCAACCGCGTTTGACACGGTCGCGAGCGAACCGCCGCCGCTATTATCAATCGCTCTGATTGGCATGAGTTTCACTTTCCAACTCATTCCGGCTCCGTGGATGCCATTATTGCCAACCGCGCCAACCAAACCTGCAAGCACTGTTCCATGGCTGACAGCTCCTGAATCGTCGGCGCCGATTATGTCGGGAATATTAATTTTATTGTTATTTTCCACAAAATTCCACCCATTAACATCATCTATGTAACCGTTACCGTCGTCGTCTAACCCATTGGGGGCAATTTCCCCGGTATTAACCCAAACATTAGCTTCCAAATCAGCGTTGTTTATATCAACTCCGGTATCAATTACCGCCACAACCACTTTTTCAGAGCTAGTCGCGTAATCCCATGCGCCAGGAGCTGAAATTTGCCTATAAACAGGCTCCTGATCAAAAAATCTCGGGTCATCTGGGACACGCGCTTCCGCAAAATTAAAAGAAACAAAAACGATCGCCAATAGCAACGCGACACTTGATTTTTGCCATTCCATAAGGTATGCTTTGACCATAGGTATCCTTGTATAATACAACAAAACTACAATTAATTCCATGCTATGCTTAGGCTCAAACAGGCCACCTTGTTGATTGGAGATTTAGCCGCATTATATCTTGGGCTGTATACCGCCCTTTTTTTAAGATACTGGCAAATGCCGGGAAAAAATTTAGTTGAATTCATCTTGCCGATGACTCAACTATTATTCTTAGCCGCCATAATTTTATTCATCGCAGGCGCCTATGATATCAACAAAACAAAAAATAACTGGGCTTTTTTCCAACGCATCGTAGTCGCGGCTTCAATTTGGATGGGCTTGGGAATTATTTATTTTTACATACTCCCGAATATTGGGATTGCCCCTAAAACAATACTACTGCTAACGACACTCGTCGGTTTTGGCATACTGATGTTGTGGAGGTGTTTATACAATAAATTTATATCAACGGCGCTGCTTAGATCCAACATCATTTTTGCCGGCAT